>CABVBB010000084.1 GCA_902496505.1 uncultured Peptococcaceae bacterium | reverse complement strand
GCACAGTATTTTGCGATCAACTGATCTATAATTTTATCCCATTCAGACACTGCACCGCAAAAATTAGTAAGGTACCTGAAAGTTTTGCTTGACATTAGGTACCTAAGCATTTATATTATACTCATAAGGTACCTAACGAATGCAAAGGAGGTCATCATCATGCCCATCAGTGCGCAGCTTTTGAATGAACTTTTTACCTGCATCCAGCTGGTCGGCCGGGCTTATCACCGCAATGACGCAGCTTCGGCCATCCACCACGGGCAGGGCAAGCTTCTCCACATCCTCTTGACCCACGATGGGTGCAGTCAGCGGGAATTGGCGGCGATGATGCATATCCGCCCGGCTTCTTTGACAGAGCTCATCCAAAAGGCTGAGGCCAAAGGCGCTATCCGCCGCATGCCTAATAGCCGCGATAAACGGGTGAGCGATGTTTTTCTGACGGAAGAAGGCCGCAGACAGGCGCAGGACTTTTCCAGTGAAGGCGCGGAAGTGACTGAAGGCATCTTTGCTGTTTTCACGGAGGAGGAACAGTCCCAGCTGGCGGCGCTGCTGGCTAAACTCAACGGCCATTTGAGCACGCTTGCCGGTGCGGAAGCTGACCTGCGTCATCACCATCATCATGAGCACCGTAACGGCGCCCGCCGCCGTTCAGAGGACCAAACTGCTGAGCATGATGATCTGCGCTAGGAGGTTTTGGGTATGGCTGTATCATCCTTTTCTTCAGCCGCTGAACGCACCCAGCAGGGGGTCCGCTTAGGCTTAGCGGGCCTGGCGGTCAACGGCCTGCTCTGCGCGGGCAAGTGTCTGCTGGGCTGGTCAAGCGGCAGTGCGGCCATCCTGGCTGATGGCTTCAGCAATCTGGCCGATGCACTGCAGTAGAAGCCACGATCCATCTTGACCCTCAAACGCTTATAGAAGGTGAAAGCCCAGATGTCCCCCTCCCAAGAAGATTACTTAAAGACCATCTTGATCATTCAAAAGCAGCTTGGCTACGTGCGCTCTGTGGATATCGCCGAAAAGCTCTCCGTCACCAAGCCCAGCGTTTCCCGGACGGTGCACCTTTTGGAATCCCAAGGGCTGATCGTTTTAGACAGCCACCGCCATATCAAGCTCACCCCCGCCGGCCAGACTCAGGCCGCTAAACTTTATGACCGACAGCGTCTGCTGAAAACGCTGCTCATCTCGCTGGGCGTGAGCGCCCAGACGGCCGCTGTCGATGCCTGCCGCCTGGAGCACGCGCTCAGCGAAGAAAGCTTCGCCAAGCTCAAAACGCGCTCCTGCCCCTTCCCTGCTGCCCTATTTAAGGAGGAATCATGATGTCCCTGATCGATCAATATGTTTCCCAAGCCAAAGATCATGTCCGCGGCCGCAAGCTGCGCAGACAGCACCAGCACGGTCATCTGTTGGTACAGACGCCCGCCGAACCGCCCGCTGTCGATCTGTCTGCCTATACGGATGAGATGGTCCTCTGCCACTGCCAACAGGTCACCTTCGGCCAAGTCAAGGCGGCTGTCGCTGATGGCTGTGCCACCGTGGAACAAGTCATGACGCTGACAGACCTCGGTCAAGCCTGCGGCTGCTGTGTCGGTCAAACGTGGCCTGTCATCGAGGAACTCTTAGCCGCCAAATGACGCCCCTGCACCGTCTCCGCATGCTGCGGCGGCGGTATTTTGTGTCCCCAAGACCGACGGCCTGCGTTGCATTCCCCGCTGTTATTCTATATAATCAAAAGAAAACAGCCCAGTCAAAGGAGGCTTTCCGATGCGCCTGGAATGGATCCGCTGCTTCAATGAAGTGGCCAAAAGCGGTTCGATCACGCGAGCCGCGCAGAATCTCTATATCACTCAGCCTGCTGTCACCAAGATCATCCACGCCTTAGAGGCAGAAGTGGAGGAAACGCTGTTTACCCGCTGTGCTTCCGGTGTGATCCTTACTGAGCAGGGCAAAATTTTTGCCCGTTTCGCCCATCGGGTGCTCAAAGACTACGACCAATACCTGACTGAAAAAAACACCTATAAGACCACTGCGTCCTCTCATGCGGGCACCATCGAACTGGTCATCTCGCCGCTGCTTTTGCAGACGTATTATCAGGCTATCAGCGAGCGCATCCACCAGCATTTTCCGCTGGTCGATATCTGCTTTGTAGAGGCTGACGTGGATGCCGCGGTCAGGCTGATCACCAAAAATCCCCACATGCTGGGCATCATCTTATCCGCGCACAGTTTGCTGGCGACCATCGAAACGCCGGTCATCGTCAAGGAATTAGGCACATCCAATGTGGTCATCTGCACCTCCAAGGATTCTCCGTATGCCGATCAGCAGAGCATCGATTCGGCAACGATCCCTGCGGAAAAACTGATCAGCGTCGAATTTGCCAAGCAGTCCTCCCAACTGCCAGAAGGCGCCTTCAACGCTTATACCACCAATCTGGAAGTCATCCGCCAAAAATTGCTCTCAGACGATGAAGTCTGCGTTTCCATCCCGCAGTTCATTGCCGCCAAAAAATTGGCTTCCGCTCATATCGTCCAGCTGACCATGCTGGATCAAAAGTTGGCCTCCATGGGCTTTTTTTACAACCGTCAGGCTCTGGATGAAGCCTACTATAGCGCCGCTTTTCTCCAAACCCTGGCTTTCGATCTTAAGGCCGCTATTTTAGACTGACTGATCTGACGCCCCTTTTGCCCTTTGGCAGAAGGGGCATTTTTTTCGGCTGGCGTGCTCTTCCAAAATCGTTATGCCTCGGACGAGCCATTCCATTCCGTTATGTCCCGGTCCATTTATTGATTGTATAAGTTATTTTACATTTTTCTGCCGTCCCTCTATAATAAAAGTGTAAACGATCTTTGTTCCACTTCTAAAAGGAGAGATGCTTAAATGAAACGTGAAGCGTTATCAAAAAAAGTTTTTGTCGTTGGTCTGGACGCTATGGACCCCAGACTGACCCGCCAATATGTAGACATGGGTCTCATGCCCAATGTCAAGACCCTGATCGAAAAAGGTTCCGCCCGTCATGACCTGGTGCTTTTGGGCGCTATGCCGACCGTTACGCCGCCGCAGTGGACGACCTTGGCTACCGGCGCTTATCCCATGACCCACAACTGCACCGGCTTTTTCAAGCAGGGCGGCGACATCAACCTGATCAACCTGAACTTTGATTCCAGAGACTGCAAAGCAGAACAGCTGTGGAACGTTACCGCTGAAGCCGGCTACAAAACATTAGTCTGGCATTGGCCGGGCAGTGCTTGGCCGCCAAGCAGCGACAACCCCAATCTGAATGTCGTAGACGGTACCTCCCCTGGCAGTGTCAACATGAGTACGGCGCAGTTCGACAGCGAATTCATCGTCATCGCTTCCCCCAATAATGTCCGTGCTGTCTACAGAACACAGGCCGGTTCCACCAGTGAAGTCCCCTGCGTCATCACCGGTCTGGATGAGGAAGAAGAAGTCGGCGACAGCGCCGGCGGCCTGGCTGCTCTCACTGGCGGCGCTCATGGCAATGATGGCTGGCCGATGTATGTCATCGATCCGCTCAAAGATGGCCAAGGCGACTACATCAACCTTCCCGTTGATGCTTCCTTATCTCCTTTGACCGATGCGGACGACAAATGGCTGGACGCTCCAGAAGGCGCCAAAGAATTCGTCATCCTCTTCTCCAAAGGCCTCATCCGCCGTCCGTGCCTGCTGCTCAAAAACGAAGCCGGCCAATATGACCGCGTCGCACTTTATAAGAGCAAAAAAGACCGCGAGCCTATGGCTGTGATCGCTAATGGCGAATACATCCGCGACGTCGTGGACGAAGGCATCAAGCGCGACGATCCGATCCCCTGCAACCGTGATATGCGCGTCTTAGAGATCGCTCCAGACGGCACCCGCGTCAAAATGTGGGTCTCTGCTTCCATGGAGATCGCTATGGACAAAATGTGGCATCCCCAAAGCCTGCATCAGGAGATCTTGGACAATATCGGCTTCCCACCCCCAACCTCCACATTGGGCGGCGGTGACAAACAGATGATCACTGACTGCATGCACGCCTGCTGGGAACACACCTTGGATTGGCAGAGCGCCTGCCTCAACTATCTCATCGAGACCCATGACTATGACGTCATCTTCTCTCACTTCCATTCTCCTGACCTGCAAAAGCACATGTTCGTCCGGGAAATGAAAGAAGGCCGTCCCAATCTGCCGCCAGCAGAATATGAGAAATTCATGCAGGACGTTTACACCCAGATCGACCGTTATGTCGGCCGCTTCATGCACCTGTTGGATAAAGGCTGGACGCTCATCATCACCTCTGACCACGCTCAGGTCTGCCCGACCTACGGCATCCGCGGCTTAGGCGATACGGGCTGCAACGTCCAAATCATGGAAGAACTGGGTTTCACCGTCATGACCACCGATGAAAAAGGCAACCCCACCATCGACTGGACCAAGACCCGTGCTGTGGCCAACCGCGAAATGTACATCTACCTGAACCTCAAAGGCCGCAGCGATCATGGTATCGTTGACCCCGAGGATCAGTTTGAATTGGAAGAAGAGATCATGACCGCCCTCTATGGCTATAAGGACAAAGTCAGCGGCAAACGCATCATCGCTCTGGCTCTGCGCCGCAAAGACGCAGCTCTGATCGGCTTAGGCGGCGAATACCCACAATGCGGTGATATCGTTTACGCTATGGCTCAAGGCTATGAGCATGACCATGACGACAGCCTCTCCACCTCCACTGGTGAATGCGGCACCTCTGCCGGCCCGATCTTTATCGCCTGCGGTGCTGGTATCAAAGAAGGCTACGAGACTGACCGCGTCATCCGCCAAGTCGACGTCGCTCCGACGATGGCCTTCCTCTTAGGCACCAGAATGCCTGCCCAGTGCGAAGGGGCTCCGGCTTATCAGATCCTCACCGAAGATATCTAAGACCCTCTGCACGTGGTTCTTTGACGTCTAACTTCAAACCTATACTTCATTTGAAAGCCGCAGCTGCTCCAGGCAGGCCTGCGGCTTTTTTATTCAGAAAGGATGATCGTTTTGTCTACTGACCGTCTGGCGCTTCTTAAAGAGCGCACCGAACACTGCTGCTGCAAATACTGCGGCGGTGCGCTGGAGATCCGGCGCATCCTGTTTAACGATATTGGTCTATCCAAGATCGAGATCTTTTGCAGCCAGTGCAGCAAGATCGAATATGGCGTAGAAAAGGAAATTTACCAAAGCGCCCGTTATTTTGTTGAAGAAAGCGGCTTTGACCATTACCCGCAGCTGGATGCTACTGAGCAGACCCAGAAAATGAATGTGGCCAAAGTCGCGGAGATCATGAGCTGGATCATGCAGCATACAGGTCTATTGAACGATCACGGCTTCACCGTGCCTATCACTATCGACGAAGCCGCTGTGGGCAGCAGCCTGCTTTTGGATGACGAGCTGCTGCGCCGCTATCAGGAGGAGGCTTCGTCATGACCCAGCCTATCATTGACGCGCAGGACCTGAGCAAAAAAGTCGGCCAGCGCTATCTCCTGAAGGATATCACCTGGCAGGTGCAGCCCGGTGAGCACTGGTGCATTTTCGGCCTCAACGGCTGCGGCAAGACCACGCTGCTCAGCATCCTGGCCGGTTTCCAGCAGCCCACCAGCGGCAAACTGTCCATCCTCGGCCAAGCGTACGACGATGATACGGTCTTTGCCCTGCGCAAGCGGGTGGGCTTGGTCAGCAGCTCCTATTTCGGCAAGATCTTTGCCCGCGAATCCCTTTTGCATATCGTCCTCTCCGGCCTCTGCGGCGGCTTCAATGTGGATAGGACAGTGACGCTCAGCCATGTCCGGCAGGCCAAAGCGCTCCTGGCTCATTTTCATTTGACTGGCCGCTGCGATCAGCCCTTTTATCAGCTGTCCAAAGGCGAACAGCAAAATGTCCTCATTGCCCGCGTCCTGCTCGCCCAGCCGGAAATACTGCTCTTGGACGAACTGACCTCCGGCCTTGATGTCATCGCCCGTACTCAGATCTTGGAGACGCTTGGGGAGATCATGGCCAAGACGCCGGCCGCCGTCATCAATGTCAGCCATTATCCCGAAGAGATCACCGCCGACTTTAGCCAATGCCTGCTGCTCAGAGAAGGACAAGTCTACGCGGCCGGCCCCAGCGCACACTATATGCAGCCTGATGTGTTAAGCGATTTTTTGCAGAAAGGCCGCTCTCAAGAGACGCAGCCTTTATTAGGAGGTGAATTGCCATGGACGTCTCAAAAGATGTTCTAGCCGCGCGATCCGTCATGGAAATGGCCGACCTGGGCCGCTTCGACGTGGCGCTGACCGTTTATGGCTGCGCTTGTCTGAGCGAGGGACACATGCATTATTTCGTCAGCCCTCACGCCCAGATGGTGCACGATCATATCCGCAAGAGTCAGCTGGCGCACGCCCTGCCCACAACTATGGACTGCCTGATCCGCTATATCCCCGACCACGCCGGCACCGTGTATGCGGAGGAACGCAAACTCAAATTCGATCTGGCGCTCAAGCTGCAGCAGGATCATCCGCAGGCGGAACTGGCTGTTTTAGCCGAATTAGCGCAAATTGCTAATAATGACACCGCATATCCTTTATTATCCGCTTGGCAGTACGATCTGATCGGCCAATTTTCCGCTGACCAGCTGCTGCTTTTTAAGGCGACGCTCCAGGAGACCTACATCGCCAAAAAACTAAACGATGGGCATTTCCAGCAGCTGCTCCGCTGGACAGACGACCAGCTGCGCCAAGTGGAGGATGAGATCCTTTTGCCCGGCGCTGGCAAGAAGACCTTTTGGGGATTTGCAGCCCTCACCGCGGAGGGACAACCGCAGGAATATGCCGTCAACGCCAACTATCCCGCCATTATGAAGCAGCGCAGCCAGCTGGCCGCTCAAGGGCTCGTCGTCTCTCCCCTCTGGCAGAAGACTCTGCTCCTGCCGCCCAAATGCGCGCCCTATACGCTGCGCCAGCCCTTCCTGCAAGCGCTCAAGGCCGCTCTCAATGACGACTATCTCGCCCACCTTGCCCAGCTCCATCAGCTGCCCTCACCCATTCCCCCCGAAGCCTATGCCCAAGCCGCCAGCCGTCTCTCCTCCCCAGAAATGCTCAGGCTCCATCAAGTCTACGGCCGCCTGTGGGGCTTGGTCTAAAAAACGGCATCCCCTTATCCCGCTTGGATAAAGGGACGCCGTTTTTTTGTCAATATTTCTGATGTATGCCCGGCCATTTGGCCGCTAAGCCGTGTGTTTCACGTAAAACGAACAAATGTTTCACGTGAAACAGTCTTTGATGGCGACGGAAGATTTGCCTATGGAGCAGCTGATGATCGGTCAGCTGCTCTTTTTTGATCTAGCCCAATTTCCAATTCATATTTTTAGAACAATTCTTGAGTTCGCTGATGTAATTTATTTTTTTAAGTCTTGATGGGCTGATACTTCATCCTCTAAAGCTCTGCACTTTAGATATTTTTCCCGAAATTCTTGTATACAGAATACCCAACACAAAATTCTTTTGGCAAATTTCCATTTTTCTCTTGAATTTTTATAATCGGCACGCTATAATAACAAACAAGTCAAAACCTACAACTTCAGCTGTGAGACAAGGGAGTCTGTCATGATCGACCGCGCTGGCGGCCGTTTCGATGACATGGGCTCTTTTTTTATATCAGCTGTTAGCACCATTATTCAAGGAGGCGGTTCCATATGGATTTATTTGACCAGAAAGGCGCTGTTGATGTCGCCGAGCCCCAATTATTTCTGGACATTTTCCCTTATGAAGATTTCCC
>CABVBB010000083.1 GCA_902496505.1 uncultured Peptococcaceae bacterium | reverse complement strand
AAGCCTTGTATCAGGCCAATAAAGAACCAGTGCTGTTGGACGTGCCGCCGCTTTGCTGCATCATGGTGGACGGCACAGGCGATCCCAATGCAGCCGACGGCGCTTATCAGGAGGCCGTCAGTCTGCTCTACGGGCTGAGCTACACCATCAAGATGAGCAAAAACAGTACTTGGTGCCCAGCGGGGTATTATGATTTCGTGGTGCCGCCGTTAGAGGGACTATGGGAACAGGCGGGCAATTCAGGCATGGATTACGGACACAAGGAGCGGCTCAGCTGGACGGCTTTCATCCGCCAGCCGGAATTCGTCACGGAAGCGGTATTTGACCAGGCCTGCGCGGAAGTCCAGCGAAAGAAAGGCCTGGACCCGGCCAAAGCGCGCTTGGTCACCTGGCAGGAGGGGCTGTGCGTCCAGTGTCTGCATCTGGGCAGCTACGATGATGAGCCAGCCACTATGGAGCGGCTGTATCAATTCATCCGCGAACAGGGATTGGCCTTAGACTACGGCCCGCGCCGCCACCATGAGCTTTATTTATCCGACCCGCGCAAGACAGCGCCGGAGAAGTGCAAGACTTTGCTCCGTCTGCCGGTGAAACGGCTCTAGTATATGAGAAAAACGCTCCAGCTAGTGCCGGAGCGTTTTTTCATGGGGGATGCGTCTATTTCAAGAGGGCCCGCATTTTATGCGTCTCCAGATCAGCGTATCGTGTGGGCAGGGGGATATGACTGCGGTCATCGACCAGGGACAAGGTCAAGCTGGTGGCGGTATCCAGGTCCAGATAATTGCCCACAGACAGAAAGATGGGCTTCACATTTTGGTGGGTGCGGACAGCACGGCCCCATACGCTGTGTCCGATCGTAATATCGGTAAAAGCCTGCGCTTTATTCTCCGGCATGATAAACTCGGCGCCGTCGACTTTGAAGTAAGTCTTGGCGACACCCAAGGCAGGCCGATCCAAGTAGAAGGATGCATGGGCAGCCAAGCCCAGATGCCGCGGATGCAGCAGTCCGTTGCCGTCAAACATGTAGACATCGGGCTGGAAACGTAATTTTTCAGCAGCTTCGACGACAAGCGGCAGCTCCCGAAAAGCCAGACAGCCTGGTATATAGGGAAAGGTGACCGGCCCTTCTGCGTAAGCTGTTTCCAAGATAGCGCCGCTCGCTATATCGAGGATGACGATGCAGCAGACCGCATATTCTGCCGCGTCGTTGTGCCAGTAGGCCAGATCGACGCCGCCGATGGTTTTCATTTCCGCCAACGGAAGGCGGTTTTTTTGCTGGATCTGAGCGGCCAGAGTTTGCTGAATGTTGATGCAGTCCGCTTCGGTCAAGGTGCCGAACATTTTCACGGGCGTTATAGGCATAGGTCAGGAAGACCTCCTTTCAGATGCTATAGCGGTATTATAGGACAAGCCGTCGATCCTTGAGAGGATGGGCGGCTTGTTTTGGTGCTGTTTGGAGCAAGGCTTACCAAGGATAAGGATAGCCGAGTTTACGCATGAAGTCGGCCATCTGCCAGCAGTAGCCTTGCTCAAATTCATCATCAGGGTACGCTTTGCTGGGGGCGGAAAAGAGCGCTTCGTCCCACGGGACGAGATAATTGGCGATGGTTTCTTCCGCCACCTGGAAACAGCGGGCGATGACGGCGCTTTGGCCAGCCAGGCGCCGGCGCTCGTCAGCGGCCACTTCTTCAAAATAGTCGGGCATGGGGGAGAAGGCGTCCAGCGCCTGGCCGTCCGCGTATAAGTGATAGCCCCAAAAATCTTCATCGAAGATATAAAGCAGGAGCACTGGCCCTGGGAGATGCTCCGATAGGGCCTGCGCCAAATTTTCATAGCCCGTGCAGGCCGCATTGAGCAGGACGACTTGACCATTGCTAACAGATCCATAAAGACAGTCTTCAGTCTGAAGCCCTAGGTCGGGCAGGGACTCGGCTGCCTTGAGGGCGTCCTGTGCCTGGTTCAGGGTGCAGTCAGGCAGGATGAGGGTTTGCAGAAATAGGCCCATAATACGGAGCCTCCTTGTGGCAGATGTTTAGAGTAACGGCAGAAAGATGTAGGATAAGCAAACGGTGATCAGTCCGGCCAGCCCCATGGCGATGCCGCTCATGGCGCCCTGGACTTCGCCTAAAGCTACGGCGCGGGTGGTACCGACGGCGTGACTGCAAGTGCCGATGCCTACGCCTTGCGCGATAGGATCGGAGATCTTGAAGAGCTTGATCAAGGCAGGTGTGATGATGGAGCCCAAAATGCCGGTAAAGATGACGGCGGGAATGATGATGGGCACCACGCCGCCTAATTGCTCGGTGACGGCCATGGCGATAGGCGTCGTGACGGATTTGGCCAGAAGGGACGCTTCGATTTGGGCATCAAAGCCGCAGAGCTTGCACAGGAGCAGAATGATGCCCATAGAGCTGGCCGAACCCACGATGGTGCCCACTAGGATGGGCAGGAGATTGGCCTTGAGGATCTGGAGATTTTTGTAGATGGGTACGGCCAAGGCAGCGGTGGCGGGCGCTAAAAAGAGCGCGATCAGATCGCCGCCTTCATTGAAGGCTTCGGTGGGGATATGGAAAAGTTTGAGCACGGCGATGATGATGAGCACAGCGATGAGCAGCGGATTGGCCAGCGGAGTGGTCACGCGCTTGCTGACGGCGACGCCGAATTCAAAGGCAAAGATGCTCAGGATCACGCCGAAATAAGGGGAATAAACGAGATCAGTCATGGTTTGTCCGCCGTCCTTTCCATTTATTTTGCAGCTTGATGGTGAGCTGTACGGACCAAGCGGTGATAAAAAAGGTGGTCACCGTGGAGATGAAGCAGATGAGGATGATCTGGACCAATTTGCCCTGCATATAGCTCAGATTGTCCATGATGGAGACAGCAGCAGGGATGAAGAAGAAGGCCATATTATCCAGCAGAAAATCGGTTTGCTTGCGGATATGGTAGACCTTGAGCTGGCCCTGCAGCAGCACTAAAAAAACCAGGATCATACTGATGACACTGGCTGGGAAGGGGAAGGGCAGCACGGAAGCGATGGCTTCGCCGAGCAAACACAGCGCGAAGACGATCGCCAGCTGCAGCATGATGCGCATATCTGATCAGCCTTTCTTGATAAAAATGTCCGTATTATCATAGTCCAGCCCCGCCAAAAAATCAACTGCTCTCAGCGAGTATATTGTATAAAACGCGTATCAAGAGCCAATACAGCCAACTTTTTGACGCGGCCTCACGTCCAATAAAGGGAACATATCGGCACTAGGCGCCGTGATCGTCCAGAAAATGACAAAATCTTAAAGAATAGCCGCCTATGATTGACAAGCAGGAGCATTCCGCCTAGAATGAAACTATGACTGTACTACTATAAACCGAACAGCAAGGAGAGAAAAGGAGGAGATGCCGCATTGGCCATTATTGAGGCACGAGAAGTCATCAAGAAATACAAGGTAGGCCAGGAGATCATCACCGCTTTGAACGGGATCAATCTGGAGATCATGCAGGGCGAATTCCTCGCCATTTTGGGCACGTCCGGCTGCGGCAAATCCACGCTGCTCAATATGCTTTCCGGTCTGGAGCGGCCGACCAAAGGGGATATCATCGTCAACGGCGTGCGCATCAACAAAGTCAGCGAGAAAAATATGTCGCGTTTTCGCGCCAAAGAGATGGGCTTCATCTTTCAGTCGTACAACCTGATCGGTTCGCTCACGGCTTTGGAAAACGTGATGCTGCCGCTGACCATCCAAGGCTACAGCCGCAAGATACGCACCCAAAAAGCCAAAGAGATGCTGGCTTTGATGGGCTTGGAAAAACGGCTGCACAACCGGCCCAACCAAATGAGCGGCGGTCAGCAGCAGCGCGTCAGCATCGCCCGTTCGCTGGTCGCCAATCCCAAGATCATTTTTGCCGATGAACCCACCGGCAATCTGGACAGCAAGACCACCGACGAGATACTGCGCTTCATGCAGGAGATCGTCCGCGAACAAGACAAGACCCTGATCATGGTCAGCCATGACTTGGAGGTCGCCGAATACGCTGACCGCATCGTGCATATGCGCGACGGTCAGATCACTGAGATCGAAGTCAAAGAACCCGCCAGGGAACAAGCTCTGAAGGAGGCAGAAGCCAAACGCCAGCAGGCCAAAACGGCTGAGCCTGTCCCAGAGATCGAAGCAGCCAAAACAAATTAGAGGTGAGAGGGGAAACGATTGATGAAAAAGAAACACGTTGCACTATGGCTGATCCTGCTGATGCTGTGCAATCTGGCTTTTGCCGGACTAGCAGCCGCAGAGACAACTGCCGGCGAAACTGAGCCGCCTGCTGAAAAAACGATGGCTGAAAAAGCCGAGGAAGCCAAGCCCAAGACCTTTGACACGGGGCTGGATCCTTTGTGGAGCATTTTAAAAGTCGAAGTCGATGAAGATATCGTCGTCGGCCAGGAATTCGATGTCAAAGTCACTGCCCGCAATATTGGTTCGGGCGTAGCGATGTTTCCGATCATTCAATTCACCGAAGAGGATGACCGCAAGGAGCTCTCCCATTTCGGCGTGATCGGCAGCACTGACGGCGTTTACAAATCCGGCATCGAGCGTGTCGAAAGCGGTGAGACCAAGGTCTTCACCATACGCATGAAGGTCTCGCCTGAGACCAAGGAACTGCCTGAAGGCTCCAGCTACAAGCTCAATTTGACTTTAAAGAGCAACAACTGGAATATCGGCAATGGTGACAATAAGCGCGAACCGGCCTTTGGCGTGACCACGAGCATCCTGCTCAAGCCCACCTATACACTGAGCGAGCCCACCTTTGTGGTCAGCGGCGTGACTTTTTCACCAGAAGTGACAGCAGGCGTGACCAAGACCACCGCCAGCATCACTATTGACAACATCAGCGACAGCAAGGCACGCAACGTCTCTGTCATGCTGGATGGCAATCCCATCAGCGAAAAGAATACCGAAAAGAATATCCGTGTCACGGATCTGAGCAATACCAAAAAAGTGGGCGACATCACCGGACGGCGCAGCTTCGTCGTCACATACGGAATAGAGCTCAATAACGCCCGCCGCAACAATGAAATGAAGCTGACCATCAATTACAACGGCCTGGAAAAGCCCATTGAAGAGACCATCAATATGCCGCTGCCTCTGCGCACTTCCACCAGCGGCGTCGAACCCAAGGTCATCATCAACAAATACGTGCTGGAACCCAGCAAGATCTTGGCCGGCAATACCGTGACCCTCAGACTTTATCTGGAAAACACCAATGCTGAGGCCGTCAACAATATTTCGCTCAAACTCACCGTGCCCACCAGCGAGAGCAATTCTGCTACCGGCACCACCGTTTCCGGCGGCACCGTCTTTTCGCCGGTCAACAGCAGCAACACCTTCTTTATCGATACCATCGGCGGCAAATCCATCGTCAGCAAAGACATCAGTCTCTACGTCGATCCCAATGCCCAAGCCAAGACTTATGTCGTGCCGGTCAAGATCGATTACGAGACCCTAGACGGCGAAGCCAAGAGCATCGAGGATAATATCAATATCCCTGTCACCCAGGAAAGCCAAGTCGAGATCATCAAATCCCAGATCCCCGAATTCGGCAATGTGGGGATGCCTATCGATTTCAACGTGGAATTCGTCAATACCGGCAAAGTGGCCCTGACCAACTTCAAAGCCTCCTTAGAAAGCGACGATATCCCTGACGCAGAAAGCAATGTCTACTACGTCGGCAACTTTGACGCAGCAGCCTCCGATTCCTTCGCCAGTTCCTTCTTCCCCTCAGAAGAAGGGACCGTCACCGGCAATATCGTCTTAAGCTATCGCGACGCCGACAACCAGGAAGTTCGGCTGGAACAGCCCTTTACGGTGGAAGTAGGGCCCGCCATCGAAATGCCTCCTATGGATCCGTCCATGCTCGAGCCGCCCAAAGAAAGCTTTGTCTCCAAAATCAAAGCCCATATCGTCACCATCGCATTGGTGGCGGTCATCATCGTTTTGCTCATCATCATCATTCGCGATAAGCGCAGAGCAAAACGGGACGAGGAGCTTATGAATGGATAAGCTGGATATTCTGTCCATGGCTTACAAAAATCTGATGCGCAGAAAAGCCAGGACTTTTTTGACAGTACTGGGCGTGCTGATCGGCACCACCTCCATCATCGTCATGATCTCCCTGGGGCTCGGCCTGTCTGAAGGCCAGCGGCAGATGATGGAGCAGTGGGGCAGTTTGAATGAAGTAGAAGTACAGGGCGGCGGCCACATGGGACAAAACGGTGAGACTGCTGTCCTTCTGGATGATAAAGCTCTGGATCGCTTCCTAACGATGGAAGGCGTCGTGGCTGTATCGCCGCAGGTCCAGCTGTCGGCGCAAGCCACCTGGGGCAAAGAGCAAGGCTATCTGCAGATCTACGGCGTTGCACCAGAAAACATGGATAAGTTCAACTTCAAAGTCTCCAGCGGCCGCCTGCTGCAAGAAGGGGACCGCAATGTGATCGTCGTCGGCAGTCAGGTGGGGGATCAGTTTTATGATCCCACCGATGCACACTATTGGGACAATTACACCTATGACATGGATGCTATCAAGGCTAAGACACAGTCCATGCTGGGGCAGCGGCTCAAATCTCAGGTGAGTAATTACGAGACCCAGCAGACCCGCAAGCTCAACCTGGAGGTCGTAGGCGTTTTGGAATCCGGCGGCCGCAGTTATTCCGCCTATATGCCTATCGATGAAGCTAAGCGGCTGCAAAAATTCACCATGAGCGCCGAAGAGAAGAAAAGCAGCAAAAAAAGCCCCTACTCTTCTGTGACCATCCTGACCAGCGGTGTGGAGTACAGTAAGGCCATATCACAGTCATTGACAGAGGAAGGCTATTACGCCCATACCATTGCTGATCAGCTGGAAGGTGTAGAGAATCAGTCCAAAATGATCCAGGCTGTGCTGGGCGGCATCGGTGCCATCACCCTTTTGGTGGCAGCTATCGGCATCATCAACACCATGATCATGTCCATCTACGAGCGGACGCGCGAGATCGGCATCATGAAAGTCATCGGCGCCACCTTCGGCGATATCCGGCTGCTCTTCTTGACAGAAGCCGGACTGATCGGCCTTTTTGGCGGCATATTGGGACTGGGACTGAGTTTTGCCCTCTCCCACCTGCTCAATGTCGTCGGAGCGGATTATATGCAGGGCATGACCGGCGTAGCCAGTGCCCAATTATCGCTGATCCCACCTTGGCTGGTGCTTTTCGCTATCGTTTTCTCCATCACCATCGGCGTTTTGGCCGGATTTTATCCAGCCAATCGGGCGGTGAGGTTGAGTCCGATCGAAGCGATACGAGACAACGGCTAGTCAGGACGGCGAGAATAGCGCAGGGCGTTGTTGCCCTTTGTTCCTAAAATCCTCACGACCCACCCCACCAGAAAAGCGTGGGGCGAGGTCGCTCCGGTTCTTGCTCATTTCTGCGCCTAGAGCTGCATCTATTCTCGACGCCCTGACTGTGGTTCGAAGTGGGGGAGAACACCCTGTTCAACCGATAAAGCGTGGGGCGAGGTCGCTGCCCTGACCGTGGTTCGTAGTAGTGGGGGAGAACACCATTCTTGAAAATACGAAAGCCGCTCCTTTTTTAGGGGCGGTTTTTTTGCGGGATTTTTGGTTTGTGAGGCAGGGATATAGCGGATGGGGCGGGAATATTAATCGGCAAGCGCATATTTCCATACAAAAAAGGTACAAAATCAAAAAAATATCTTTCCCAAACGGTGGATTATGGTTATAATAGATAAGGTGACTATTAAGCGCTTTGCATAAAATTTGACAGCTTTGCTTAAATAGAAAATTAAAAATTTAA
>CABVBB010000082.1 GCA_902496505.1 uncultured Peptococcaceae bacterium | reverse complement strand
AAATGCAGAAGATCAGAGGAGACCAGATCTCCATGATCTTTCAGGAGCCTATGACCTCCTTAAATCCCGTACACCGGATCAAAGACCAGCTCATGGAGACCATTCAGGCGCATATGGACTTGTCCAAAGAAGACGCGCTGAAACGGGCCATCACTATGCTGGATCTGGTCGGTATCCCGTCCCCGGAAAAACGGGTCAACGATTATCCCCACCAAATGAGCGGCGGTATGCGCCAAAGAGTCATGATCGCGATGGCTTTATCCTGCCATCCAGAATTATTGATCGCAGACGAACCGACCACTGCCTTGGACGTGACGATCCAGGCGCAGATCATGGAGCTGCTCTATAAGCTCAGAGAGCGCTTCAATATGGCTGTCATGCTCATCACCCATGATCTGGGCGTCGTAGCAGAGGCGGCAGACCGCGTCATCGTCATGTACTGCGGCAAGATCGTCGAAGAAGCGCCGGTCATCCCGCTCTTTGAAGAACCCAAGCATCCTTACACCAGAGGACTCTTAGGCTCTATCCCCAAGATCGACGAAGACCAAGACCGCTTGTTCATGATCGACGGTATGGTGCCCAATCCGCTCAATATGCCCAAGGGCTGCGCTTTTTCCGATCGCTGCGATAAATGTATGGACATCTGCCGGGAGAAAAAGCCGGCATTGGTCAATGAAGGCGGCCGCTCCGTACGCTGCTTTTTATACCATGATGAAGTGGAGGAGGAAGCATGAGCGACAAAGAAAAACTGATCGAGATCAAGCATCTCTCCAAATATTTTCCTGTCGAGACCAATTTCTTCGGCAAGACTACCTCTGTGCTCAAGGCGGTCGACGACCTTTCCTTGGATATCTATAAAGGCGAGGCGCTGGGCCTGGTCGGTGAATCCGGCTGCGGCAAGAGTACCATCGGCAAACTCATCGTCAATCTGCACCAGCCCACTGCCGGTGAGATCATCTATGACGGCAAAAACCTCACCGCTATGAATGAAAATGAGCGGCGGGGCTACTGCAAAGATATCCAGCTGATCTTCCAAGATCCCTATGCGTCCCTCAATCCGCGCATGACCATCGGCGATATCATTGCTGAACCCATTCGCACCAATAAACTGCTGCCCAATGATCAGATCGAAGACCGCGTCAACTATCTGCTCAACTGCGTCGGTTTGGCCAATCACCACCGCAACCGCTATCCTCACGAATTTTCCGGCGGCCAGCGGCAGCGTGTCGGCATTGCCCGCGCTTTGGC
This sequence comes from uncultured Peptococcaceae bacterium, assembly GCA_902496505.1. GTDB lineage: Bacteria > Bacillota > Peptococcia > Peptococcales > Peptococcaceae > CABVBB01. The sequence continues at coordinate 6,605 of CABVBB010000082.1, read as the reverse complement.
TGTGCAGCCTAAGCTCATCGTCTGCGACGAGCCCGTCTCTGCACTGGACGTTTCCATCCAAGCGCAGGTGCTCAACCTGCTCGATGACCTCAAAGAAGAATTCGGCCTGACCTATCTCTTCATCGCCCACGGCCTCAATGTCGTCAAACACATCAGCGACCGCGTCGGCGTCATGTACTTGGGCAAGCTCGTGGAGATCGCCGACAAAAAGGAGCTCTACGATAATCCACAGCATCCTTACACCAAGGCGCTCCTCTCCGCTATCCCCAATATCAACCCGCGGATCAAGAAGGAACGCATCATCCTGAGTGGTGATGTGCCCAGTCCTATCGATCCTAAGGATAACTGCCGTTTCTGCAGCCGCTGCTATCAAAAGATGGACAGCTGCGAGACCCAGCCCTATCCCGGCATGAAAGAGATCGCCCCCGGCCATTTCGTCGCCTGCCATTTGTTCGATGATCAAATGAGCGTCGGCCAAAAATAAAATATCCCTAAGCCCTGTTGCCTGAGTCGTTTTCCGGCGGCAGGGCTTTTTTGCTTTTGGGGGCTTTGCAGAAAGCGGGCGGTCTGTTATGCTGAAAGAGAGCAATGCTGCTCTGGAAAAATGACAGGAGGGGATAGGGTGAAAAAGGGAAAGCTACTTTGGCTCTTGCTCTTCGCGTGTATGCTGACGGCTTGCCAAGAAGCAGCGCCGCAGGCTGACTCGGGGGTGTATGAGCTTTATGAAGGCTATGTGACTGTGGAGGGGGATACGCTGGTGGTCGATGACTTTACGTTCATCGATCTGGCCGATACGTACTGGATCCATAAGCAGGGCCTGACCGCAGAGGATATGCCGGACAACTACTATATTGACGATCCAACGGACGAACTGCTCTACTTCACTTTGGACGAGCAGACGCGCTACAATTTCTACGATACAGGCAATTTGTTCGTGACAGAAGATGCGGACAAGAAATACACCACCACCAAACGCGAAGAATTTTTGCAGTTTCTCAAGCCCAAAGATCCAACGACGCCCGTCAGGATACCTTTTGAGATCCAGGTGCTGGATGGTCGGGTGCTCACTATCACAGAGATATTCGTCGGGTAAGTGTAGGGAGAGGAGGCTGTCGAAGATGGCAGGGCGCTTTATCCCTAAATCGTCAACGATCAACAGGCCGAAATGGTGAAAGCTGGCAAGATATATGTTTCTGCTCTCGGAAAACATACCGGATAGGCTGTTGAGCATCTTGGAAAAGTTCGTCATCAGCACAGGAACGGTCTGTTCAACAAGGGCCTGTGTTTATGCGACAACCGTATTGCGCTGGCGTTTGTTGGTATGTGCGGCCCTCGGCGGCGATGCTGGACCCGTCAAACTTCCGTATAGCTCAATGCCGCCATATCGCGGAAAAAGGGCGCAATTATTACGCCCCGCAAACCAGAAAGCGGCAGTCTTGAAATTCCTTGATTTCAAAACCGCCGCTTAGGGCTATGCTGTTTATTGGATATCCACGCTGTCAAACAGTCATCATCTTATTGCTGCTTGACCGGAATCCAAATCTCGCAGTAATAATTTTCATCCTGCACACCTTTTGTATACTCGGCAGGGTCGCTGTACACTTCGATATTGTAGCCCGCCGCGATCTCGTAGTCCTTACAACTCGGCAGCCATTCTGAAAAAATCTTTTTTTGAACGTCCTGTATAGAATAGGGATTTGCACCCTTGCAGGCAAAAACAGCCCATGTCTGTTTAGGGATCACCTTCGTGATAAACCCCTCGGATACGTCGTTGATGGGGTTGTAGTTATCCGCAATGAGATATTCAAACGCATTGCCGCCCATATCTTCATCAATAGACACACCGTACAGACTGCAAACAGCATTGCTTTTTTCGGATCGGTGAAATTCCGCCCACAATTTTGGAACTTCTGTTACCGCTTCCTCATACGTGAGGATCTTTGAAACACCTATAAGGGTAAATTGGTCTTTTTCTACAATTTTGTAATCCATGGTATAACCTCCTTCTAAGATGAGTTTGATTTTCAGCGAAGCGAAAGACTTTATCATCGTTTCGCCTTTTCGTACAGAAGTGGGCGTTACGCCATGAAATCGAATAAATGCTTTTGTAAAACTATCAGGTGAACTGTAGCCATACTTGAGTGCAATATCAATGATTTTTTGGTTGGTGGAAATGAGTTCGCCACCAGCAAGTGCAAGCCTGCGTCTTTTAATGTAATCACCTACTGTGAAACCACAAAGCATCGTAAAACCTTTTTGAAAATAGAATGGTGATACCATAGCCTGTTTTGCGATATCCTCGATGGTAAGTTCTTCGGTGATATTTTCCTCGATATAGCTAATGGCGCTGCTGATGCATTCAGTCCACTCCATGTTTAACACCTCCTATCTGGATCTCTATCTTACGACTTTGAGCAGGAACCTTCCCGCTTTTTTGTGCCATGTTTTGTCCATTGTGCATAGCGGCAATTATAATTTTATGACAGAATTGATATATTGACAACATGATATGCTTATCCGTTAGCAGCAAGATCTCGATATACATTTGTCTGCGGCTTCTGCTGCGGTAAACTGCCTACGGGAATAGACTCATCCCATTCATCCTTGGTGTGCAGAACAGCTTTTTGCGCTGTCCTCCTGCATACAGCCTTAAAAAGTGCCTGTATCCCTAAGGGGTGCTGTCATTTCCAAAGGAAGGGCAGCACCCCTTTTTTGGGGGGCGATAGACATTAAGTGGATAAAACTATTTTAAGCGGCTGAAGGGATGCTGGGGCGAAGGGTGTGGGCAGAGCAGAATATGTGGTATAATGGTTGTAAAGGACTACCGAAAAGGAAGGGTGTATATGCGCAAGGAGCAGTGGCAGTTTTTGATCGATATCAAGCAGACCCATTCTATCAATATGACCAGCAGGAAATTCAGCATCTCTCCCCAAGCGTTGGGAAAATCCTTGCGCGCGCTGGAGGACGAGATCGGCTTTCCGCTGCTGCATCGCAGCCATGTAGGCGTTTCGCTGACAAAAGAAGGGGAAGAATTTGTGGCTTTAGGGACTATTTTTTACACCAAGCTGGAGCAGATCCGCGAGAATTATCTAGGCAGGCAGGATCAGGCGGCTCGGCAGCGTTTTGAATTATGGAGTTCAGCGAGTGCGATTGAGCAAGAAATCGTTCAGCTGGCGGTGGAATATGATGAGCTCTTTCCTTGGCTGGATCTTCAAATCGTGGAAAGCAATTTTAAGGATATCATCCAGCGGCTTTTGGCAAAGGAGATTGCTTTGGGGTTGTGCTCGATCGTTTTGATCGACGATAATATAGCGGACTTTGCTGTTCTGCCTGAGGAAATAGCGTTTCTGCCAATCAGAAGCGATAAAATGCTGGCTTGTTTCTCCGTGAAATCGCCCCTGGCTGCATACAGCAGCATTTCTATCAAGACCTTGATGAGGTATCCTGTTTTGGCAAGGATATTTGATGAGAAGCCGGATCGTTCGGCCATACGCTTATTAGAACATTATGGCTTCAAAGGGACATATAGCTTGGAAAAAAGCAAGGAACTGTTTATGAGCAAACTGGCGACCGGAAAATATGTTACTTTGGAAAAGGGGGATATGATCGGCAATTACGGAACTTCTCAGCAGAAACTGCTGAAGACGATCCCGCTGCGTGAGAATATCCAGATCCAGACAGGTTATGTGATGCGCAAGGAAGAGCCTTTGGCAGCGGATTCAGTCCCAGCGCTTCATTTGGCCTACCTGCAAAAGAGAGGAAAATGCTGAACAGCCCAAAAGACCGCCTTGAGATGATTTGTTCTCAAGGCGGTCTTTTGGGCTGCTTTGAAAAGGCAGGGTTGAAACTTTAAGTTTGCGGCTATAGAGAACTCCAAAAAAAGAACTCATTCATAATATAATAAAAAGTGATTATAATATACCTATAGAACATTGAATGGCCATTCAAGAGTAATTACTAAAGATGAGTTATTATAAAGGAGCGAGCATAATGAACGATCATAAAAAGGTGCTGGTGCTGGGCATAGATGCCTTGGATCCCAGCCTAACTAGAAAATATGTCGACGAGGGGATTATGCCTAATACAAAGCGCTTTTTGGAACTGGGCGCTGCTCGTCATGACCTGGTGCTTTTGGGCGCTATGCCGACGATCACGCCTCCGATGTGGACAACGCTGGCCACGGGCGCTTACCCAATGACGCACGGCATCACTTGCTTTTGGCGGCATGTGCCTGGCAAGCTGGATCATCTGGCTTATAATTTGGATTCGCGTAATTGTTTGGCAGAACCGATGTGGAACGTCACTGTCGAGGCGGGGCTCAAAACGTTAGTTTGGCACTGGCCGGGATCGTCTTGGCCGCCAACCAGCGATAACGCACTGCTTTATGTCATGGATGGCACGCAGCCTTCCAGTCCTGGCTCAGGCACGATGGGTGTGGACAGCAGCTTTTTGTTCGCAGCCAATGTCAAAACGCCGGAGCTGCGTTTTATAGAAAAAGCGGCTTCTGACAGCAACGTCGCCTGCGTTATTGAAGATCTGGAGATCGACAAAAATGCAGAAGGCCGGGCAGATCTAGGGGCAATGGCCATGTCTACTGACCCCGCTGGCTCGGTGAATATCATCCTCAGCGAAATGGATGGCGAAGCGATGCTGACCGATACACCTTATGATGCAGTCTTGTCGCCGATCAAAGAGCCTAGCGCTTGGAGCATTGCTGTTCCAGAGGGAGCCAAGGAATTTTCCCTACTTTTTCATAAAGGCAAAGTCAAACAGGCTGGTCTTTTACTGAAAAATGAACAGGGTATTTATGATCACATCGCTATTTATAAAAATAAAAAATCTGAAACCCCGCTGCTGGTACTCGGCAATGGTCAGGTGGAACCTTACTTTTGGAGTGAAGGATTTGACCGCACTGGCGAAAAAATTGAACATGTTTATCGCTGGACACGCCTTTTACATGTCGCAGAGGATGGCAGTGCAGTAAAGATGTGGTTTTCAGCAGCATTTGACGCTGATAATGATGCAGTGTGGCATCCGCGTACACTGTATAAAGAAATGGTCAATAACGTCGGGCATATCCCTATTGCCTCGATGGTAGGCGGAGCGGATCCGGTGTTGCTGCGGGAAGTGATGATGGCTTCCTGGGAAGATGTGGGTAACTGGCAGGCGCGGGCGCTGCATCATGCCATGGACGAAATGGATTTTGATGTGGTCTTCTCCCACTTTCATAATGTGGATGCAGAAGGGCATATGGTCGTCAAATACCTCAAGAAGGGGCATAAGGATATGAGCCCGGCAGATTATCAGCAAATTTGGCGGGAAGTCTATCAGCAAACGGATCGCTATATCGGTGAATTCCTTCCCTATATTGAAAAAGGATGGAACGTGCTGGTCGTATCAGATCACGGTCAAGTCTGCGCAGAGCATGGTTTCTTTGCAGGATTGGCAGAAGGATCCGGTGTGAATGTGAGATTTTTGGAGCAGTTAGGCTACACGGCGATCAAGCATGATGAAAACGGCAATGACCTGCGAGAAATCGACTGGGCGCATACAAAAGCGATCGCTTCACGCGCCAATCATATTTGGATCAACCTTAAAGGCAGAGATGAATTTGGTATCGTCGATCCAGAAGATAAATATGAAGTGGAAGAGCAGCTGATGACGGATATGTATGGCTTCAAGCATCCAGAGACCGGCAAAAGGATATTCACCATGGTTCTGCGCAACAAAGATGCAGCGTTATTAGGCTTGAGCGGACCGCTGGCAGGCGATTTGATCTATTTCCTGGCAGAGGGGTACAATAAGGATCATGCTTGTTCTATCTCAACGACGCATGGCTTTGCAGATACTTCCGTGTCCCCAATCTTTTTTGCGGCTGGCCCAGGCTTTAAGAAAAATCATGAGACGGAACGGGTGATCCGAGAAGTGGATGTCGCGCCGACTATTGCAGCTTTATTAGGGCTTAGGGTACCTGCTCAGTGTGAAGGAGCACCTGTGTACCAGATCTTTGCTAAATGATCAATAAGAGAAGCCGGCAGGAGTATTCCTGCCAGCCTCTGTCTCAGATAGGATACAGTCATAGAGATTTGAGGAGGGAGTTCAATGCAAAACATTGCCAATAAACAGAGGAGTTATTATTTAAAAGTTATAATTTATCTGATATTAACTTTCGGCATTGGCTACTTACCACCTTTTGGTGCGGTGACGCCAATGGGTATGAAGGTGCTGGGTGTTTTTATAGGCACCGTGTTTGGCTGGATGGCTTTGGGATTTATTTGGCCAAGCCTATTTGCTATGGCTGCTTTAGGCATCATCGGTTATAAGGGCGTCAATGCTGTGATCATGGAAGGGCTGGGTTTCAACACGTTATCCGCGTTTATCCTGTCGTTTGTTTTGGCGGCGGCTTTGGCGAAGACCAATGCCCCAGAACTTATCGCTAACGTTATGATGAAACGCAAAAGCTTCGCTGGACATCCGTATTTGATCATGGGGCTGATTCTGCTGAGTATGGAAGTTTTATCCCTGCTGAATGGGGGATATGTGGCGCTGTTTATGATGTGGACTCTGACAATCACCCTGGCAGAATCTGTAGGGTACAAAAAAGG
>CABVBB010000081.1 GCA_902496505.1 uncultured Peptococcaceae bacterium | reverse complement strand
CGCTTTTATTCTCAGTTGATCTTTAGTTGCTGGTCGGGATGGTGCCGTCAACGCCTTCGACGAACCACATCATGCTCAGCATTTCTTCATCGGTCAGTTTCTGACCTTCTTCAACAGCGATCTCACCGTTTTGGTCTTTGATCGGGCCAGCGAAGACGAAGAGCTCGCCGCTTTCGATCTTGGCCTGAGCCTCTTCTACAGCCGCTTTGGTCTCGTCAGTGACGCAGCTGCCGAAATCAGACAAGCCGACAACGCCGTCTTTCATGCCGCCCCAATACGCTTGAGCTTCCCAAGTGCCATCCAGGACAGCTTGGATCTGCTCGGTGTAGATAGCACCTAAATGCCAGACAGGAGAGCAGATGAAGCCCTCTGGATTAGCAGCGGACATATCTTTGTTGTAGCCTACGGAGAAGGCGCCGGCTTTAGCAGCAGCCTGCTGAGCGGAGGTGGTATCCTGATGCTGAGCGATGGTATCGACTCCGGCATCCAAGAGTGTCTCAGCAGCAGCGGTCTCTTTGGCTGGATCATACCAGGTGTTGGTCCACATGACCTTGACCGTAGCTTCTGGGTTGACAGAACGCACGCCTAAGGTGAAGGCATTGATGCCGCGGACAACTTCCGGTGTCGGCATAGCAGCCACATAACCGATCTGGTTGTTCTTGGTGGTCATACCAGCAGCGATACCGCTCAAATATCTCGGCTCATACATCCGGCCGAAATAGTTGCCGTAGTTGTCGCCTAATTTGTAGCCGGAGAAATGCATGAATTTCACATCCGGATTTTCCTTAGCCACTTTTTCTACATAATCCATATAGCCATAGCTATTGGCGAAAATGATATTAGCGCCCTGGTCGATCATATCGTTCATGACTTTTTCTACGCTCTGATCCTCAGCCACGTCTTCATTGACGATGGTTGCCACTTTGTCCTCGCCGATAGCTGCGATGGCAGCCTCACGGCCTTCGTCATGCACCTGAGAATAACCGCCGTCTTTAGCGGAACCGATATAGATGAAGCCAGCCGTTACCTTGTCCAAACCCTGGCTTTCTGCCTGCTGCTCCTGCTTCTGATCATTGCCGCCGGCAGGCGCCTGCTGACCCTGATCCTTGCCGCCGCAGCCAGACAATCCCATGCCCACAGCCACTGTCAGCACCAAAACCGTACTGATCTTTTTCACCAAACTCTTCTTCATTTTTTGACCCTCCAATTAAGTGGTATGATAAAATGATCTGCCCATGCCCCTAAGCCCCCAGCTTGTCCCCAGGCCGCCGTATCCCAGCACGCACCCAAGCCAAACCAAACGCCTCCGCATGAGCTGTTAATCGTATCTTATCATTATAATAAGACCGCGTCAATCCATCTGCTGTCAAATTCTGTGCGAAAATAATACAAAATACATTTGATCCTCCGTAAAGTGGATAACAGTTCTTTTGCCGCGCCCAAATTGTGCTATAATGAATTTATCTTATTGCTAAGGAGCTTTTTTATGCGTATCGAACAGTTGGAATACCTCATCGAGATCGCCAAGACCAATTCCATCAGCATTGCCGCGGAAAATCTCTATGTCAGTCAGCCGTCGATCAGTGAGGCAATCAAAAAATTGGAGGGTGAGCTGGGCATCAAGCTGTTGGAGCGGACGAAGACGGGCAGTTATTTGACGCCTATCGGCAAGAGCATTGCCGAGCAGGCTGTGCGGGTGATCGAGGAAACGGCCAAGATCCACCAGCTGGTGGCAGAGCACCAAAAAAATGAGCCGCTCACGGTGAGCGGCGATCTCAGTATCTATACGGTCCCGAGTGTGGGCAACAATATTTTGCCTCACGCGCTGGATGCTTTTCATGAACAATACCCGCAGGTAGCGTTCAATGTCTTTAGCAGCAATACCTTTCAAACGATACCGTCAGTCAAGACGCAAGCCTGTCAAATCGGGATCATCACGCTGACAGATGCTGAGGACCCCAGGCAGCTCTTAGATGGGCTGCAGCAAGAGCTGCTCATGACTGAACGGCTTTATTTGGAGGTCAGCACTTCTTCACCGCTGGCAGCTAAAAAATCCATTTCTCTGAAAGAGGTCGCCTGTCTGCCGCTGGCGACTCCGGCTTATCACAGTGATGATAATATGTGGCAGCAGACGCTTTTCAAAAATATACCGTCTGCCAATATCGTGCTGAAAACCAGCAATAATGAATTGATCCGGCAGAAGGTCAAAGCTGGCCAGGTGAACACCATCGTTCTGAGCTCCAGTCTTTCGCACAGCCATGAGGGCGTCTGTTTCCTTCCTATCCGCTGCTCACTCAAGCCTAAACTCTACGCCATCTATGCGCCTGATGATCCGCAGCTTGCTTTGATCCAGCTTTTTTTGCAGACGTTGAAGACCTTTTTCTGATCAATCGCCAGCGTCGTACACGTTCCACAGCGCTGCCCAGATCTTGAGGGCCTGCCGTTCGGTCCAGCGCTCTTGCTGGGCGAGGGCGGCCAGCTGACTGCGAATAGCTGGCACATCCACAGCAGGCGGCAGGGCAGCCAGCGCTTCTACGGCCGTTCTCAACGGGCTGTGCCAAAGCTTTTCGGCTTCTTGCTGGAAGCGGGCCCGTGAAAGCTTATTCTCGCTCATGCTGCCCAACCAATACGTTTTGCGCAGGATGGGCGTCAAGCGGCAGCCTTCTGCCCGCAGGAGATCTTGCTTTTCGTAGACCAGCTGCGGCTGTCCATCCAAGTACAATCGGGCCTTATTAGGCGTCTCTTGGCTGGGCCAGCAATAAAATCCGCTGTATTCCCGACTATAGCGCTCTCTGGTCATGACGTCGTCTTCCAGCTGAGATAGGCAGTGCGCCTGCCACTGGCACAGCTCCTGATAAGTCTGGTCGGTCAATTTTTTGGCGATGTACGCCTCCTCTGCCAGCGCTCGGAAGCTCAGCAGCTCCTCTCTTTGGAAGCGGCCGGTCAGCCATTCCTGCGCGGCTTGCAGAGGCGCCAAAGCCTGATCGTCGCGCGGTACTTGGGCTAAAGCAGCCGCCTCAGCCAAAAATGCTGCCGGATATTGCTTCTGCAATTTTTTGCCCAAAGCGATCTTGGCTTCCTGCTGATCTTCGGCCGCGCGGCCGGCGAGGACCGGCACCCGATAGCGCGAGCAGGTCACTGGCACAGGGTACAGCCCCTGCAATAGCTTTTCTCGGACAGCTCTATAGGCCGCCTCACTGTCGGTGGTCAAATAATAGCGGCGCTGGCCCTCTGCCAGCCAAACGGTGCCGTAGACGGTGATCTCATCGTCAAAGCGGCCCAATTCAGCCATTTTGGCGATATCGGCGCTGCACTGCTGATCTCTTATACTGCCCATGCTGCGCCTCCTTCCTCCAAAAGCAGCTGCCAACTGCCCTGCTGGGGTTTGCTCAATTGCACCGGCGCTTCCAAAAAGCGGCTCAGGACTTCTGAGGTAAAAACTGCTTCCGTCAGCCTCGCGGCAAAGATCCGACCGTTTTTTAAAAGCAGACAGTGGTCAAAGATGGGCTGGATCTCTTCCACATGGTGGGTGACATAGATCACCGCCTGCTCCTTATTCTGCGCCAGACGGCTGACTTCTGCCAGCATCCTTTCTCTGGCCAGCACATCCAGCCCCGTCCCGGGCTCATCCAGGATCAACACCTCAGTGGGATGGAGGAGCGCCCTGGCCATGAGCACGGCCTGCCGCTCGCCCTTGCTTAATAGGTCAAAAGGCATATCCTGCTTGGCGAGGATACCCTGCTTGGCCAGAGCAGCTTTGGCCGCTCTGATGCTCTGGTCATCGATCCTATCGCCTCGGCTGAAGGTGCCGGTAAGCCCCGCTAAAACGATATCCAGCACGGCTTCCTGATGATAATAGCGGTCAAAAAAGGAACCGCTGACCCAGCCGATCCTTTGCCGCATTGCCAGGATATTTTCTTCGCTGAGCGTCTCACCAAAGAGTTTCACCTGGCCGTGGGTCTGCTGCTTATAGCCTGCCAGGATGCTGAGCAGCGTTGTTTTGCCGCAGCCGTTTTGGCCGAAGACGAGCCAATTTTCCCCGGGCGCCGCCGTCCAGGAGATATCTTTCAATAAATAGCGGTCGCCCGCTTTGTATCCTACGTCTTTTGCTTCGATCACTGCCATTTGCTTCACCTCTCAGTATTGGTCCAGATCGTCATCACCCAGAAGGAGCGCCTGCCCTAGCAGATTTTCGGCCATCTGCAGCGGGACCGTGAATCCGCCCGAGTCCAAGAGCCCCAGATTTTTGACGCACCAGGTCATGATATCTGAGACCTTGGCGATATTCATCTTGCGGGTCTTTTCATTGCGGTCCAATCCTTTATAATGATCGAAATCCAGCTCATCTACAAAATACTGCGCGCATTGGTAGATCTCCGGCTCAACGCCATACTCGATGCGATCGCATTGGCTGCAGAATATCTCGATCTTGGCCGCTTCGTAGTCGCTGAAGATGATGCGCCGTATCTCCAGTGCACCGCCGCAATAACGGCAGCAGCAGCGCTTTGTCCGCTCCTTGAGCTCACTGAGCCGATCGTTTTCTTCATTCATCATCCATTCCTCCTTCATCATAAGAAGGCAGGCCAGAGATCCGCTTTCTGCCTGCCTTCTTTCGTCCTGCTCTGGATCAGCCGAAGATCAGCTGCGCATAAGGCACGAACAGTACCAAAGCGACCACATACAGCATCACCCAAAGCGGCCATAATTTGTACACATCTTTGGCCTTGATCCAATTGGTATTGCCAAAAATGATCGCAGCTGGTGCAGAGGCTGCTGGCGTCATGTAGGCAAACTGTGAAAACCACAAAAAGCTCAGTGCGATAGGCACTGGATCGATCCCCATCGCCACAGACAGCGGACAGAGGATGTTGATAAAGATCACGCTCAAAACGGCATTGTTGGCCAAGTTGGTCAGCACGGTCAAGACCGCTGTGACTACGATGATCAACACCAGAGGCGACAAGCTGCCCAAAAGCGGCGATACCGTACCAACTAAAAAGGGGGTGATGCCTGTTGCTTCATTCGTCAAAAGGCTGGACAGCGGCAGGACGATAGCAAATAAGATCGCTACATCCCAGGACACGCCTTTGGCGATCATCTGACCAAAATTCATGATCGGCTGACCATCGATCTTGATCAGACAGCCTGCTACGACCAAGAGGATGGTGATCGAGCCCATCCCCAACTGCGCTAAGAGCTGCTGCAGGGCCCACGTCTTGGGCAGCACTTCCGGCAGGACCATCAAAACGATCAAGACGACCAGCAAAAGCACAGCCAATTTTTGCTTCTTATCCAGACAAAGCTCCTCTTTGCTCACTAGTGTGCCATCCAGCTTTTTCAAAGGCTCTACATCAGGCCGCAGGATGTATTTGCAGATCAATACATAAGCTCCGATCAAGGCAGCGCCTGTGGGCAGACTGAACAGGATGAATTGGGTAAAGCCCACAGACGTTCCTGCGGCCGCCTGCACAGTAGAGATCATCAACAGACCAGCCAGCCGATAAGGCATGACGCTGGCCCCCACTGTCATGGCAGCAAAAACGACGCCCACCAGCATCAAGGTGCAGTATTTATCATATGGTTTGAAGCCCACCTGCTCGGCGATCTTATAAAAGATGCTCCAAAAGATCAGCACCACCGGAAAGCCGTTGACAAAGACCGCACCGATAAAAGCGCCCACTAAAAAGATAAAAGTGAACAGCCACGGTTTGCCGGCTACAAATTTCCGGCTGGTGAACCAAGCTGCGATAAAGCGGATCAAGCCTAATTCATCGATCATGGCTGCAAAGACCATCATAAAGATCAGCAGGACCACCGTATCATTGCCGAAAGACAGCTTAAAAAATTCCTTGGCGCTATACATGCCTGTGGAAATGACCGCTACGATGCCCAACAAGCTGGGCCATAATAATGAAGTGGCTGACCACGCATAAATAAGTCCTAAAAAGATGCCCAATAACTTCATGCCTAATGGCGTGATCGTACCGACAGCCGGCAGCTGACCAAATCCAAACATCAAAAGCAAAGTGATCACAATGTGACCATAAAATATTTTCTGTTTTCCCGATTCCATAACTGATCGCCTCCTTGATCAATTTTTTCCGGCAGATGGCTGGACGCCGCCTGCCGGAAAATTTTTCATATTAAAACTATTATTCTAAGATCTGATGAATGATCGATCCTTCATTTTGCGCTGGGCAGCGTACACCGGCTAAAGCAGCGATCGTCGGCGCTACATCGACCTGACGGATCACGCGGTCTGTATAATAGCCCTTCTTGATCCCCTGACCTGCTGCGATAAAGATCGGCGATACGGACGTATCAAAGTAGCCTTCAAAAGTCGCCAGCGAATCCATATGGATGATATTGTACCCTTCCTCCATGAGGTAAATGATGTCGCCGCAGTCTGGGCCATTCAGCCCCAAAACAACTGCATCTTTATTTCGTAAGGCCATGGATACTACCCGTTTACCGGTGATAGGATCGCGGTAGTTGTACAGATCGGTTATGATCTGCCCTTCCAGTTCATATTTGTCTTTAGGATCGACGATACCCTGCGGGTAACGATCCTTCATATTGAGATAAATATGGCAGCCTCTGTTGGCAATAGCCTTGGTCGCGGAGAAATCGATCTCCCGCAGTTCATTGCCCGCTTCATCTTTTTTGAGGACGGTATAGCCCAGTTCCTTCATAACCGTAGCATTGACACCACCTTCCCCTAAGCCGCAGGTGATATTTTCTTCTGAGATCAAGCCATGGTCAGAGGTGATGATGATGCTCCAGCCATCTTCCAGACAAGGCAGGAATCTTCCCAAATAATTGTCCGTCTGGATGTAGACTTTTTCGATCAGCTCTTGATAGAAGGCTTCATCATTGTTCCAGCGCTCCTGATGATGCGCCAGATGCCAGATCTGATGACCAATGCCGTCTACATTGTGCAGATGAGAGAAAATGATGTCGAAACGCTCCAGCAGATACAAGAGTGCTTCTGCCTGCCAGTTGCAGTAATAATCCCACGCTGGCAGGATCATCTGCCGAGCATAATCCATATTTCTGCCTGTCGCCAAGCTGACCGGCGGTACATAATCCACATTTTTGACGATGTCACTGAAGAGGGATTTGGGATGCCAGACTTTGTCGCAGGCGACATCATAAGCTGAGCTCATCCAATACTTGACGCGGGAGCCGTCCTCCGCCAATTCCAAGATGCGCATATGACGGTTGGCCAGCTTGGTTTCCTCATTGACCAATACATCGTCGAGCACATTGGCGGTATAAACATCTTTTCCCAGGACGATGAACGGTTCTGGATCTTTTTTGGATCGATACAGTGCCACGCGGTCATAAATACCTTCTTTATTTTTGAGGATCAAGGCTGGCCGGCGGACAAAGCCATTAGAGGTCAATATCACGAATTCCTTGGCATCAGCTGGTGCATTGGCCCAGCCATGAGCGGGCTTGATCGGCGAATTGATATTGTTGAAGTTGACGTTGCCCAGTACCTCGACCTCCGTGTCTTTTTCATCCATCGTGATGCTGATACTCTCCTGCGTATTGCCCAGCACCCCTTTGATCCCGGCAGAACGGCCTTTTTCATCCGCTACCGTTTCGTCGAGACCAGTGATGATGCAGCCTGCACCATTATTGCTTGGCGCGTCGTGTGCTTGGAAAAGCACCTCGGTCATTTCCTCTGTGGCCAGGCCAATGCTTTCCCAGTCTACCACTGCTACGCCCATATTGACCGCTGCTGGCTGCGTGCCGTCAACGACGCTGAGGTTTTCGCTGTCACTGGTTGGCGGCCAGGAAGAGCCCGGCCAATGCCAGACCAGCGTCTTTTTGCCTGCTTCAGCAAAGACGTTCCACAGCGG
>CABVBB010000080.1 GCA_902496505.1 uncultured Peptococcaceae bacterium | reverse complement strand
ATCATAAATGATGGCATAGTCGGCATAACCGATGGTCTCGCCTTTGATGATGTTGGCAATGGAGAATTGGATATCTTCGGTGAGCAGATGATAGGGCCAGCCGCCATTGGCGCAGATGACCTCGTCGCTGACCAAAAATCCGGTGCCGGAGATGGCGCAGCTGGTGCCCAGCAACATGCGGGCTTTGCTCAAATATTTGGATTCACGCAGGAACCACAGCGCATAACCGGCGGAGATCCAGTTGCTGCCGTAATTGCGGGAATTGCGGTAGCTGGTGACGACGCGGTAACCTTGGTCGAAGACGCGGTTCATCGCGCGGGTGTATTGGGGATCGAGCAGATTGTCAGCGTCGAAAATGAAAAAGCCGTCGTAGGTGTGAGCGGGCAGTTCGCGGTGGATGTAGCCAAAAAATTCATCCAAGGCATAACCTTTGCCGACCAGCGTGGTATTGAAGCGCTCATACACTTTGGCGCCGCAGCTGCGGGCGATCTCAGCAGTGTTGTCGGTGCAGTTGTCTGCGATCACGTAAATATCGATCAATTCTTTAGGATAATCCTGCGCCTGGATGCTCTCGATCAATTCAGCGATGACGTTGCTCTCATTGCGGGCAGAGGTGACGAAGGCATAGCGATGCAGCTTGACCTCCGCGTCAGCAAACGGCAGCGGCTTTTTGCGGCTCCAGAGCACGTACGCCACATAATAGAGCTGATAGGAATAGCAGAGCGTGAACAGGATGAAGATCGTTAAATTAAAATACATGATAAAGTTCAACATTCAGTTGGCCTCCTGTAGTTAGCCGATAAGATTAGGTACATTCATAACATCCTACATATTATAGCATGCCGTTCTGAAAAAGCAATGCAATTATCTAAAATAAAATCTATAGATTTTATGACAAGGTATTGGAAATCATACCTAGCGGCGGATGGGGCTTTTGCTTTTGGCGGCGGCGTGGTACAATAACTACAAAAGAGAATAGATGTTTGTTTCACGTGAAACACTTCTGTTGGTCGACAAATTTAGAACTGGCGGTGAAAAAATGGATCTACAGACAAAATTGGCCAATTTGCCGTCTAAGCCAGGCGTTTATTTGATGAAAAACGATGAGGGCAAGATCATTTATGTGGGCAAGGCGGTCAATCTGAAAAATCGGGTGCGGTCGTATTTCCGGGCGCAGCGGGAGGATGCGGCGAAGACCAAGGCTTTGGTCAAGCATATCGCGGATTTTGAATACATCATCGTGGACAGCGAGCTGGAAGCGCTGATCTTGGAGTGCAATCTGATCAAGAAGTACCGGCCGAAATATAATATCAGCCTCAAGGATGACAAGACGTATCCGTATCTCAAGATCACCAATGAGGATTATCCGCGGGTGATCATCACGCGCCGAGTGCTCAAGGACGGGGCGCGCTATTATGGGCCGTATCCCAGCGTGACGATGCTCAAGGAGACGCTGGAACTGATGCGCCGGATATTTCCCTTCCGCAGCTGTCAGCAGCGGACGTTCAACAATGAGCGGCCTTGTCTCAATTACCACATCAACAAATGCTATGCGCCGTGTGCAGGCAAGATCAGCAAAGAGGATTACAACAAATTGATCGATGAGATCGCACAATTTTACGAGGGCAAGCAGGAGCATTTGGTGGATAAGCTGAAAAAAGAAATGGAGGCTTGCGCTGAGCAGCTGGAATTTGAGCGGGCGGCGCGGCTCAGAGATCAATTGCAGGGCATCGAGCAGATCATCACCAACCAAAAGGCGGCACTGTCGCGGGACGATGATGAGGATGTCATCGCTATGGCGCGGGGCATCGGCGAGGCCTGCGTGCAGATATTTTTCGTGCGGGGCGGCAAGATCATCGGCCGGGAGAATTATTTTCTGGACAATACTGATGACAGCACCCGCGGGGAAATATTGGCCTCATTCATCAAGCAGTTTTACCTGAACAGCCAGTTCATCCCGCCCATCATTTCGGTGGAGACGGAGCTGGAGGAGCAGGAGGTGCTGGAGGAATGGCTGAGCGACAAGCGCGAGGGACGGGTGCATATCAAGGTGCCTAAGCGCGGTCAGCAGAAGGATCTGATCGAGATGGTGGGCCGCAATGCACTGGAGGCGCTGAACAAAAAGGAAATGGAGCTGACGCAGCACAAGGCCCGCACCATCGGTGCGATGGAGGAGCTCCAGCGCTATCTGGGGCTGTCGGTACTGCCCAGCCGCATCGAGTGCTACGATATTTCCAACACACAGGGTACGGAAAGCGTGGGCTCGATGGTGGTCTTTGAGGATGGTCAGCCGAAAAAGGATCAGTACCGGCGCTTTCGCATCAAGACGGTGGAGGGGCCAAATGACTTCGCCAGTATGTATGAGGTGCTGACCCGGCGCTTTGCTCACGCGACGGCGGATCGGGAGGCGGAAAACGGCGAGGGCAAATTTGACCGCCTGCCGGATCTGATCATCATCGACGGCGGCAAGGGGCAGCTGCAATTTGCCCGCCGGGCGATGGCGGAACAAGGCTACAGCGATATCGCCACCTTTGGCCTGGCCAAG
Organism: uncultured Peptococcaceae bacterium; assembly: GCA_902496505.1. GTDB lineage: Bacteria > Bacillota > Peptococcia > Peptococcales > Peptococcaceae > CABVBB01. The sequence goes on along the minus strand of CABVBB010000080.1, from coordinate 5,350 downwards.
AAAGAGGAGCTGTTGTTCCAGGAGAATGAGGATGAGCCGATCGTGCTGCCGAGGGATTCGCAGAGTTTGTTTCTGGTGCAGCGCATTCGCGACGAGGCGCATCGCTTTGCCATCACCTATCACCGCAGTCTCAGGGGCAAGCGCAATCTGGCTTCAGTGCTGGACGATATCCCAGGTGTCGGTGAGAAACGCAAAAAGAAACTGTTGCAGCATTTCGGTTCCTTTAGTAAAATACAAGAGGCCAGTGTGGAGGAATTGGCGGAGGTGGATGGCATCAGCACCACCGTCGCTGAGGAGATCTATCACTATCTGCGGACCCATCAGGATCTGCAGGCCCGTCTCAAGCAGATGAAAAAATGAGGAGGCATGACGATGAAACATCTCATCGTGAAAATTTTAGTCAATGGCATCGCTTTGATGGCCACTGCGGCTGTGATCGAGGGCATTTATGCCGACAGCTTTGTGTCGGTGCTTTTGGCGGCTATCGTTTTGGGCATCATCAATGCGGTGATCCGGCCGATCTTTATGGTGCTGACGCTGCCGGTCAATGTGGTCACCTTAGGGCTGTTCACCTTTGTCATCAATGGGTTGATGCTCAAACTCACCAGCATGGTGGTAGCAGGCTTTGAGGTCAGCGGATTTTGGGCGGCGACATTGGGCGCGCTGGTGCTCTCGGTCATCAGCACGGTGCTCAACTGGCTGATCGTCGACTGATCGTCAGATAATAATAGGTTTTTTGGCACAGAAATGGCATGAAGCCAGTTCTGTGCCTTTTTTTGGTTGGCGATAGTACAATAGTACAATATTTCATTTCTTTTGATTGTATAGCCTAATCAATTAAAATCAGCATGTTTTAGTCATAAAATAACGTAATTAGGATATGCTAATTCTAAGTGCAATTTTAGTGAAGTATTCGATATAATATAATACGTTGTGATCGATCGTTTCGGCTGCCTAAGCAGTATGCAGCAAGAATGAAACAAAAAATGCAAGGCGAAAAGGAGCGATAACATTGGAAGAAATATTGTATTGGGTAGAGGTCGTGAATGATCGGGTGAATAGTATCGTCTGGGGACCGATCATGCTGGCTCTTCTGATCGGCACAGGGCTTTATTTGTCTATACGCATGGGATTCCCACAGTTCAGCCGTTTCCGGTTTATTATGAAAAGCACCATCGGCACCATGTTTAACAGCAAGCACCACAAGAAGGATGCATCAGGCGTATCGCCGTTTCAGGCTGTCGCTACAGCGATGGCGGGTACCATCGGTACCGGCAGCATCACTGGTATCGCTACCGCGATCACCATGGGCGGGCCGGGCGCAGTCTTTTGGATGTGGGTGAGCGCCTTGGTCGGTATGGTCACCAAATATTCGGAGATATTGCTGGCTGTGCACTTCCGTGAGAAAAACAGCAAGGGCCAATGGGTCGGCGGCCCGATGTATTATATCCGCAACGGCTTGGGGCTGAAATGGCTGGCCGCGGCGTTTGCCTTCTTTGCGGCGATGACCTGCTTAGGCACAGGCAATATGACGCAGGCCAATTCTATCTCAGTGGCGCTGGAAGCGGTACTCCATGTGCCCAGATGGGTCACTGGATTGATCCTGGCTGCGATCGTGGGCGCGGTCATCTTAGGCGGCATCAAGCGCATCGCCAGCGTCAATGAACGACTGGTGCCTTTTATGGCCGTCTTCTACGTCATCTGCGCAGTGATCACCCTGGCGCTTAACTGGCGGGCAGTGCCGGAAGCGTTTGCTTTGATTTTTGAGGAAGCGTTCAACTTCCAGGCGGCCTTTGGCGGCGCGGCGGGCTATGGCATCATATTGGCTATGCGCTTTGGTTTTGCCCGCGGCGTGTTCTCCAATGAAGCGGGCTTGGGCAGCGCACCGATCGCGCATGCAGCTTCCAGCACCAAAAGCCCAGTGGAACAAGGCATGTGGGGCATGTTTGAAGTTTTCTTCACCACCATCGTCATCTGCACGCTGTCGGCGCTGGTCATTTTGACCTCAGGCCTCTGGGAGACCAGCGGACTGGAGGGTTCGGCGCTCTCCATCGCGTCGTACAATCAGGCGCTGCCTTATGTGGGTGGCATCGGAGTGACGCTGGCCACTATCTTTTTCGCGACGTCCACCATATTCGGCTGGGCGTACTATGGTGAAAAATCCATCGAGTATTTGTTCCACAACAGCCGGACAGCAGTGGTCGCTTACCGTGTCATCTACGTCGTCTTTGTCGTTGTCGGCGCGGTGGGCAGTTTGTCGCTCATCTGGGGTATTTCCGATACGATGAACGGCCTGATGGCGATCCCGAACTTGATCGGTATCTGCGGCTTGAGCGGCGTGGTCATCAAGCTGACCAAAGAGTATTTTGATAATATCCCTAAGCACCAAAAATAAATGAAAGCACTATAAAAGAGAGCAGCACTATGATCCTCAGGGGTCACGGTGCTGCTCTTTTTGGGTTTATTCAGCGGGGGCTTCTTCCAGCGTGAAGGTCACCTGCCAGTCGCCGTCGATGCGCGCATTATCGGCAGAGAACGTGCCGTACAGGGTGTATTTGCCCAGCTCAGACTGCGGAAGGGCAAAGACGTCTTCGCTGAAAAGCGTCCCTTCTGGATCGCCCCATTTGTCCGAGAAGCAGATGAGATAATCTGAGTCTAGGCGATCACCATTTTCATCTAGGAGATAAAAGCGGCTCTGGCCGTTATACTGGGTGGGATCGGTGGTGGCTGACTGGATATGCAGCAGCCCATCTCCATAAGCGGCGCCGCTCATCCAGAGCATCGGCAGCGGCTGATAGATATTTTCTCCCGGCACCATGACCGGCACCAAAACAGTGGGATCGTCCGGAAATTCAAAAATATCTTTAGAGCGGGAACCGCCGCCCATCCAGCGGACTTCTTGCATAGTGGGCTCACTCAGTGTGGTCAGATCGATAGGGAGGGGCTGATCGGCTATCAGCGTTTTGCCGCTCATGAAGGTGTTCAAGGTAAAGGTGACTTTGCTGCCGCTAAAGAGCTGATCGTCATAATTGGTCAGCGTGGCCAAAAAAGTGGCGGTCTGGGTCTGGGCGTCGAAGCCGACCAGTGAGCAGTTGCCCAAGGTACTGACATCGCGGCCGCTGGAAATATTGAAGCTGTCGATGTGCGTGTCCTGATCGAGGCGGCCGCCCATCAGATCCTGCAAGGTGAAGTAGACTTCGGCAGTATCGCCGTGGATATAGGCGGAGACGACTTCCAAGCGGATGCCGTTGTCTTCGCAGGTGCGCTGGATCGGCGTGAAGTGCTGAGCCAGTTCCGGCGAGATATAGGCCATCAATTCATAGATGGCGGGGACATTGGCAGCCAGCACCGGCGTCGATAGAATAAAGCAGAGCCCTAAGGCTGCGGCGAGCACGGCCCAGCGGCGTCGGCGGGGTCTTGGTTTTGGCGCAGCAGCGGCGGCCAGCGTCCTAGCGATCACTTCCGGCGGTGTGGTGATCTGATCGTTGAGGGAGCAATAGTATTTTTCGAGCATCATGATTCTCCTTTCAGCAGCTGAGCCAAGCGATCGCGGGCGCGGGTCAGCTGGGTGCGGACAGTGGATTCGCGACGGCCCAGGATCTGGGCGATCTCAGCGGTGGCGTAGCCTTCATAATAATACAGATGGATGACGGAGCGATACTTGGGCGCTAACTGCGTCAGCGCTTCAAACAGCCCATTTTCCTCGGGCTGCTCAAAAATGTAGCGATCTTCCAAGGCAATGGTTTTGCGCTGCCAAGCGGAAGCCCAGTGCTTTTTGGAACAGTTGATGGTCACCCGGATGAGCCAGGCTTTGCAGTGGTCAGCGTTTTTGAGCTGGGGGTGATTTTTGAGATAGCGCAGAAATACCTCCTGAAAAATGTCGTCAGCATCGCTTTTGCTGTGCACCTGGGCAAATGCCAGGCGGTAGACCATATCTCCATATTCTGCGATCACAGCTTCCAGTGGTATCTCTTGCGGTGGTGCTTCTGCGGTCATGATGTGATCCCCTCCTTCACTTGTAATACCCCTCAGCAGGTCAAAATGCTACAAAATATGTAAAAATAAAAGAAAAACCACACGCATGGCGTGTGGAAGATCATGCAGCGCGGCTTACTGCGCCAAGAGTTCAGCGAGCAGCTTGCCGACGCCGTCAGCATTATTGGTGTCGGTGATGCGGTGGCAGACGGCCTTGACGGCAGCATTGGCATTGCCCATGGCTACAGCGCAGCCGGCGTAGGCGAGCATGGGCAGATCGTTGTAGCTATCGCCGAAGGCGATGACCGCTTCACGGGGAATGTGCAGGCGCTCGGCCAAAGCAGCTAGGGCCAGCCCTTTGGTGCCTTGGGGATCGGAAACTTCGAGGAAGGTCTCAGAAACCTTGGTCACGTAGACACGGGGACCGTACGTTTTTTGCAGTTCGGTTTCGTAATAGGCAATGACCTCCGGCGTATCGATGATAGCCAGCTTGGTCGGGTGCAGCATGCGCAGATCAGCAGGCAGTCGGTGAGGAGGGATGCCGATATGCTCAGCATAGGCTAGGGCAGCGGCGGAGAAGTCATTGAGATAAAGCTTGTCGTCGGCATAGATGCGGATGTCCTTGTGCTGGGGGCTGACCTGTTCGTAAATTTCCCAGACGATGGACTCATCCAAGGGATAATGGGCGATGATGGGGCCGTCAGCGTAGCGGATCAGCGCGCCGTGGCTGGTGATGAGCGGTACGTCGGTGAGCGCCAGTTCGCGGGCGAAAGGGACCGCAGACGCATAGATACGGCCGGTGGACAGGGTGACGATGGCGCCTGCCTCCCGACAGCGGCGCAGGATGTGCTTGTTATAGTCTGAAATGGCGCCGGCATCGTTGAGCAGAGTGCCGTCCAGATCGAGAGCGATCAATCGGTAATCCATGGGGAAATATCCTCCTTGGTGCTAAATAATAAACGTTTCAGAGCGCGGGCCACGCCGTCCTGCTCATTGCTCTCAGTGATATGAGCGCAGGCTGAGCGTACAGCGGGCACAGCATTGGCTACCGCTACCGAGCAGCCGGCGAATTGCAGGAGATCGAGATCGTTCATGCTGTCGCCAAAGGCTATGATCTCACTGGGATCGATGGCCAAAAGCTGCGCCAAACGGGCCGCCGCCGCGCTCTTGGTCGCCTGCGGATGGGTGATCTCCAAAAAATAAGGTGAGGATTGGACAGCATGCACAGTCTGACCAAAGGCCGCAGCGATATCCGCCTGCGCTTGGGCGATGATCTCTGGATCGCCGCTGGCGCCGATCTTGAGCGGGTGGACAGCGCCCAGATCGTCGGGCATAGGGGTATGCTGCGGATGGGCGGCGATCCAGCCGGCAGGGT
>CABVBB010000079.1 GCA_902496505.1 uncultured Peptococcaceae bacterium | reverse complement strand
CGGTTATGCCGACGATGCCATCATTTATGATGAACAGCCCATCACCTTCAAGCAATCCTGGAATCAGCGTCTGCGTTGGTCCAAAGGCTTTTATCAAGTGCTCATCACCTACGGTATCTCCTTGGTCAAGGGCATCTTCAAAGGCAGCAAACAAAACAATCATCCCTTTGCCTGCTTCGATATGCTGATGACCATCGTGCCCGCCGTTTTCTTGGCCTTGCTCAGCGTGGTGGTCAATGGTTTGATCCTTCTCACCGAGCTCAATCATGTCTATGTCGTCCAGCAGATCGTGGATGTGACGCAGCAGGCTGTGCTCTTCAGCTGCTTCAACTTCTACTTCATGCTCTTCGTCTTAGGCGTCATCACCACCATCACCGAATGGGAACAGATCGACGCACCCGTCAGCAAAAAAGTGCTGTACGTCTTCTCCTTCCCCATCTTCATCCTGACTTACATCCCCATCTCCTTTGTTGCCCTGTTCAAGCAAGTCCAGTGGACGCCTATCGCCCACGGCTTAGCCAGTGCGAAGACCAGTCCAGTCCAGCAAAAGAGTTGATCAGGTTCTCTAATTTCATAAATGCCCAGAGCTGCCGCCCGAACGATCCAATGCGGTAGCTCTTTTTTTGTCCCTTGCCTTGGTAAAAAACAGCGGTTCCCTTAATGGCGCAGCATGCGGTATAATAACAGAAGATCACCTCTGCTTTGACCACTACACCACCTTAAGGAGGATGCTTATGAACTGGGAGCCGTGGACGGGATGTTACCCGTACAGTACGGGCTGCGCAAATTGTTATTTCTATGGACCGCACGCCAAGCGTTACGGCCAAAATACCATCGAAAAGACCGATAAATTCGACTGGCCTATCCGCAAAAATGCCAAAGGTACCTACAACATCAAAGGCGGCAAAATCCTGCCCACCTGCTTTGCTACCGACTTCTTTCTGCCCGAAGCCGACCACTGGCGTCTGGACGTCTGGGCGATGATCAAAGAACGGACCGATATCGATTTTTTGATCCTGACCAAGCGCATCGACCGCTTCCTCGTGTCCCTGCCCGACGATTGGGGCGAGGGCTATGACAATGTGAATATCGGCTGTACCGTCGAGACGCAGGCCATCGCCGATGAGCGGCTGCCCCTATTTTTGTCCTACCCCATCAAGCGGCGATTCATCGCCTGTGCGCCGCTTTTGGAAGCCATCGATCTGACCCCCTATCTGCACGGTGTGGATCACGTCTCCGTAGGCGGTGAGACCGGTCGCGATGCCCGCGAATGCGATTATGCCTGGGTGCTCGACCTCCGTGAGCAATGTATCCGATCTGGCGTGACCTTTTGGTTCAAAAATACCGGCTCATTTTTTAAGCGCGGCGATGTCGTCGAAAAGATCAATCCCTTTAAGCAGAGCGGCCTGGCCAAAGAGCTTGATATCAACATCCTAAACGGCAAAAAATTATTCTAGCACGCGAAAAAAACGCTTCTCCTGCGGCACCAAGCTCACAGGAGAAGCGTTTTTATGGATTTGGCGAAAAAGTTCTTGCTTATCTACGAATTAGGCATTAAAATGAACATAAGGAAACATAAGATCGGAAGGGGCCGCTATACTTGTTGGAGCAAGCATAACGGCTGACATGAGGAGCCTCTCAGGTTTTACCCTCTCCTTCCTCAAGCCGCATTCCCTCCCTAGGAATCATTATAATAGGATTACGTTCCTATTGCAAGCGCATTTCTCGGGAGGGGACGAAACAAGCATGCACTGCGCGGGTTGAGGAGCTAATGATTAGCCATGCCTTGATTCCGCGTTTTTTGTTTCCTTAAAAGGAGCCCTATGGCCGGTGGCATCCATCGGCCGGGCTGTCTTTTGAGGAATAGAGCGGCAGTACGCCGGCACGCCTCGATTTTTTTCCAAAGGAGGATCGGCAATGAACGACCCCAAATCTTGCCAAAGCTTCACCAGAGGAAGGACGGATATTGTCACCATGATGATATCTGTCCTTTTTCATATCCACTATACCCAACCTATAGGGAGGTCACGACATGAATGACATTTACGAAAAAGACTACACTCAGCCCAGGATCGAACCATCCGAGAAACTTATCAAATTATTTGAGTCCAGCGACGACGGCTTGGATTTTATGAGTGTCTATCGGCTTTATGACAAGATAGCCCCCAAGCACATCGTCCCCATGGACAAGCGCAACTATGAGTATCTGCTCAAACGCTGTGATGAATTTGCCCAAGAACATCACGGCCATATCTATGGCATTGTAGATTACGAGACCTTCGGCGCCAAGATCAAATTGTCCATGCCCTACTTTTTCGAATTCTGCACCGCTGAAGATCTGTTCTTTCTAGAGGAGATCCCCTCCAAAGTACGCAATGTGCTTTTTGAGCCTGACCCTGAAGGCGGCGTGATCATGACTCTTTTCATCGACTATTTTGACGAGGACGAGAGCTTTGAGGAATTCTTTGCCAAGCACATCAAAGCGGCCATCCAGCACAGAGGACTGACCTTAGAAGAGACCGCAGCCCTCTGTGACGTCGATCTCGAGGAACTCAAAAAATTGCTTGGTGATTAAGCCCTCATAAAGGCAGCCATCCGAATGATAAACGATCATTCAGCAGGCTGCCTTTTCTGCGCCCGTTGGCCTGCACTTTTCAGGCTTCCTCTTGCGCGGCGTTTGCCTTATGCCTGCGTATCTTGCGCCAAATGAGCGCCGCGAGGATCACCATTGCACCGACTAGACCCAAGAGCAGCCACAATGCGCCCGCTCTCGGCGCGGTCACCAGGCAGAAGCTCGCGCCCTCCGCGGGCATAGTGGTCAAAAGATAATGGCCGTTGCGCTCATATTCCACTGGCTGCCAACCGTCCGCCTGCCAGCGCCACAGCGTCACGCGGCCTTTTTCCGCAGGGGCAAGGAGACGTACCGCACATTGCCCATTTGCAGAGGGCGCCGCATTTTCCAGTGTCAGCGTCCACACCGTCTGCGTGACCGCCGTATCGTCGGCGGCAAATGCGGGGCCTTGCGCCGTGACGTGCAGCAGCGCCTCACCGTCATAATGCCCTTCTGCCAGCGCCAAAGGCAAGCCAGCGTCACTTTGCTCCACACTGTCCAGCACGGTGATCCACGGCGCATATACGGCCTCCAGCACGGCGCTGAAGGTAACGCTGCTGTAGTCGAAGTCCGGCCAATAACTGTAATAGCCCTCTTTTTCCGGAATAGTCGGCAATACCAATGCCGACAGGTCTGCTCCGTAAGCAAAGGGCACCGTCTCCAGCACCTGACCGTCCGCCATAAAGGTCAGTGTCAGATCGCCAAAGCCCTCTGGCAGTCCTGGCACTTGGCATAATTGGGCGTAGCTCAAGGGTTCAGCCAGGCCGCTGTAGCTGATGCCTCCGATGCCTGCCCAGCCGCGGTCCACGAAATAATTGTCCCGCACGCCCGTCTCTGTGATGCGCTCGCCGGCAACAGCGCCCATACTGCCGCTGGCTTCTGCGATATCCACCAGCGTGTAGCAGCCGCGGATATTTTTGCCCGGCGATACCGCCTACATAGTCTCGGCCAGAGAGCGTACAGCGGGCAAAACATTTGCGCACAGTAGCCGTCGAGAGACCAGCGATCCCGCCTACATAATCGCCGCTCTCGCTTGCCAATTCGCCATAGCCCACGCTGTCGATGACCGTGCCCAGATCCATGCGGCCCACGATCGCGCCGACGCAGTTTTTCTTAGCCGTGATCTGTCCGTCGCTCACGCAAGCCTGCACCACAGCCTTGGTCTCATAGCGGGTGTTGAGCGAGCGTTTGCCGCTGGCTCGATCATCCTCGGGGTCCAGATCGTATTCGATCGCCATCGATCCTGCGATACCGCCCACATTGATATCGGCCTGCACCGTGCCGTGATTGACAGAAGCCTGCACCTTGCCTTGAGTGGTCTGGCTGATGTCCTCATCCGACGTATCCTCCACCAGTTCGCTCAGATCGCTCTGCTCCAATGATAGGGCATCGATCACGAGCAGCATCACTACATTGAACTGATCATTCACCGCCCGCAGATCAGCAGTCACCGCAGAAGCCTGGGTGCTCACCTCATCGCCCAGCGCTTCCATCTGCTCAGCGATGCCGCTCAGTGCAGCGTAGAGCTGATTGCTGCTCTCGCGGTAAGCACCGCCCAGATCGCTCAGCTGCACAGGTTCTTGCGCAGCCAGCTCAGCTGTCAGCGTCTCCAATTTGCGCAGCGCACTGCTCATATTGTCCGCCCCTTGGCTCAGCGTGGCCATAGCCTGGCTGAGGTGCCCTGCCGCCCGGGAGAAATCGGCAGACGCCGCTTCTGCGCTGACCATAGCACGGCTGAGCGCGTCAAAGCTCGCCTCTACTCGGTCTGCCGCTCTGCGCAGCTCGCCCAGCGCCCGATAGGCTTCCTCCGCCGCTTCCCGCATGGTCTGCCAATCCACCTGCCCCAGCAGCGTATCCACAGCCGTGGTGATCTGCCCCAGCGATTCTCCAGCGCTGGTGAGCGATCGGCTCAGCTCGCTTGCTGCGGCCAAGATCTCCTCCCGTTTTTCCAGCAGGCCGCCCCAATCCTCGACGCCCTGCAAAGCTTCGCTGAGCTTGCCAGCAGCCGTTCCAGCATCCGTCACCGCCTGACTCAGCTGCAAGATACCGCTCTTGAGCTCGCCCAGCGCCTGGTCGATGAGCTCCTGATCGCCCGAGGTCAACGCTTCCTTGACGAGCTGCAGCGCTGTATCGATCCGCTCCAAAGCCCGCTCGGCCGCGCGCACAGCGCTCTGTAGCTCATCCATCGCCTGCTCCAGCTGATAAAAGGTCGTACCAGTGCTGTCCATAGCGTCCTTGAGATCAGACAGTCCCGCGCTCAGATCGTCCGCCGCCTGGCCCATCTGCTCCGTGAAGCGGCGCAGATCTGCTGTGATAGGCTCTGCCTGTTCTAATGTATGGCTGATGGTGGCGCTCAACGTGTTCAGCTGAGCCACATTGTCATCCACGAAATCGATGGTCTGATCCACCAGCTGATGGGAGCTTTCCTGCGCCGCGCCAGTGTATTCGGACAGCTGATCCATCCGCGCCGAGAGGATCACATTGGTCCCATCCACATCATCCAGCGTCTGATCGACCAGCGCGTTGAGCCTCACCAGCTCCTTTTCCAGCTGGCTGAGCACATCGTCCGCGTCCCGCAGGATGATGTAGGGCTCCATCTGGCCTACGATGCCGCCTACATCTTTGCGGCCCAGGATGCGGCCGTCATTGGTGCACTCCCGCAGATAGCCGGACTGCCGCCCCACGATGCCGCCGATATTGTAGCCCATGTGCTGATAGCCTACCGCGCCGTGATTGACGCAGTTGTCCAAAATGCCCGTGGAATACCCAGCAATACCGCCGCTGTCCGTGTGTCCCCGCAGGTCGCTGGTCTTGCTCTGCGTCAGCTGCTCGCTGGTCACCAGCTGCTCCACGCTGATATCCTCGATCTTCAGCCGCCGCTCGCTGGCAGAAATATTGACACTGCCGCTGTTGGTGCAGCTCGTGATCTGACCAAAGTTTTTCCCCGCAATGCCGCCGGCGTATTTTTCCGCTAGGAACACCCCTTCGGCCAGACAGCCGCTCACCTGACCGCTGGTATCATTGATGCCTGTGATGCCGCCCACCACGCTTTCACCGCGGATAGAGCCCCGGAAGCGGCAGGCACGGATCGTACCGCGATTCACGCCTGCGATCCCGCCGAAGGTATTATTGGCGCCCGCCGCCGTGATGGTGCCGTACACCGTGACATTCTGCACCGTCGCGCCCGGCTGCACATAGCGGAACAAGCCCTGCACCGGATCATCTGCCGCCAGCGCCAGCCCCGTCACCGCATAGCCGCAGCCGTCGAATACACCGCCAAAGGTGGGGATACCGTGAAAATCCTGCCCTGCTACGTTGATATTGCCCGATAGCTGCACACACTTATCCCGAGACCAGCTGTCCAGCGTGCACAGCTGCGCCAATTCGGCCAATTCCTCTGCATCATGGATCACGATGACCTGCGTCTTTGCCGCCTGCGCCTGCCCTATTGGCAGCAGCCCCAGGCAGAGGCTGACCAGCAGCAGCCAAGCCGCGCTCTTAACTTTCCATCTCTTCATCTGCTGCCGCCTCCTTTTGCTCTGCTTCCTCTGCCAGCTGCTCGATCGCCCCTGTCTCTACCGCTGCGTTCATCGTACCGTGCAGCACGCCATGCAGCTCTGCATCCACCATGCCCGACACATAGCCCCGCACCCGGCCATTGATACGCAAGTTACCTGTATACGCCTGCACATGCACCGGCCGTTTCAATGTGAAATACGTCCGCTCGATAATGGTATCGCCCAGTAAAAGTATCTGCGGCAGCACGCCCATGACCAAGAGGATCGAGATCAGCGTGCCGCGTCCCAGACAAGTGCCTATAGAGGAGATCGTCGGGTCAGACGACAGCCGCCCGATCAATACGCCCGCTGATGCCAGCATGGTGCCCGAGGTCACGATGGTGGGAAACGCTTGATTGAGCGCCAGCATCATGGCTTCCTTGATGGGCATTTCCCGTTTCAGCACCGTGTAGCGATTGGTAATGACGATGGCATAGTCGATATTGGCGCCCATCTGGATGGCGCTGACCACCAAATAGCTGATGAAAAAGAGATTGGTCTGCGTCAAATAGGGAAAAGAGAAATTCATCCAGATGCTGCCCTGGATAACCACGATCAAAAGCAGCGGCAGTCCCACCGATTTGAAGGTGAAGAGCAGCACGATGATGACAAAGACCACCGAGAGGATGCTGATGAGGATGTTATCCATCTCAAAAGACTGCGACAGATCATGATCCTTAGTCGATTCGCCCACCAAGTAGACCTTCTCCGGATATTCACTGGCGGCGATGGTGTGCAGCGTGTCCAAAAAAGCAAACGTCTCTGCACTTTCCTCCGGCAGATCCAGTTCCAGCACCATGCGGCTGTAATGCTCGCCCGCCAGCTGAGCCTTGGCATCCACCAATTCCCCGTGCATCGTCTCCAATTCGTCGCTGAGCTCCCCATTCAAGGCGATATAGCCCTGCTGATTCTGATCGTAGAGGAACATGAACATATCCACCAGCGGTACGCCGTATTGATCGATGCCGCTGACGATCTGGCCGTAAGAATCCTCATTGGCCGCATAAGCTGAGTACAACAGCCGCGCCACCTCGATATCCAGTTCCGTCAGTTCCGAAAACTGCCTTGGCGTCAAAAAATCCGTCAGCACATAGTCATCCAGCGCGGTGATATTGGCCAGCGCAGTGATGGAGGCGATCTCCGGCTGATCACTAAGCTTCGCGATCAATCTTTCCTCTGCCTTATAATCCCCAGCCGGCACCAAGAGCGCCATGCTGTTGGTCCTGCCGAAATCCGCCGCGATCTTGGCCTCAGCGATCTGATTGTCATTTTGCTTCACCGTGGACAAAGTGCTGTAGCCATAGACATACGGGCAATGATTGGACAGCAAAAACGCCCCCAAAAGCACCACCAGAAAGATCGGCGGCACCACATAGCGCGACTTGATCACCCATTTGCCCCACAGATCGATCTTGGGCACAAAACTGCGGTGATGGGTCTTATCGATGAGCGGGCTGAATAAAAGCAGCAGCCCCGGCATCAGCGTGAACACCGACAGCAGACTGAAAAAGATGGCCTTGATCAGCACGATGCCCATATCATAACCGATGCGGAAATGCATGAACGTCATGGCCGCCAGCCCCGATATCGTGGTCAGACTGCTGCCGCTGATTTCCGGCAGTGCCTTGCTCAGCGCTGCGATGACCGCCTCCCGCGGCGCCAAGAGCGCCCGTTCCTCCGTATAACGATGACAGAGAATGATAGCGTAGTCCAGCGCCAAAGCCAGCTGCAAAACCACTGCGATAGATTTGGACACAAAAGAGATCTCACCAAAAATAAAATTGGTGCCCATATTGAGGATAGCCGCCAT
>CABVBB010000078.1 GCA_902496505.1 uncultured Peptococcaceae bacterium | reverse complement strand
CCCAGATATATAGACCAGCTGCATTTCCATGAGTCCCAGCTCCTGCCGAATCTGGCGTCCCAAGGTGATGCCATCCAGTTCAGGCATACTGATATCCAAAAAGAGCACATCATAATATTGTCCTGCTTTTAAAACTTGCCACAGCCGTGCGCTGCTGTAGTAGCTGTCGATTTCTTCTACAATAGGCCGTTCTTGATTCACCTGATCGATCATACGCTCCATCAGGCGGCAGATAGCCGGATCATCATCACATATAGCAGCATTCAGCATCATATTCCCCCTTTCCTAAACGCAAAAAGCCGTTCTCTCTCTAAAGGGAACGGCGCTCTGCCTGATTTATCTATTGCTTATCGCTATCAGGGACAGATCATGATCTGTTGCAGCACTTCGCGCCATTTCCCCTCTAAACAGAAAAGCATTGTCATCCTTCTCTATTATTATAATACCATTTTCGCCATCTTTTGTAAAATATTTTTACTCCTGCTCAAAATAAAGCACCAGCAGTTTTTGCTGCTTTGGCGCCTGCTCAAAATCGTACGTTTTGAGCAGGCGGTATTGGCCGGGACCAGCGTAGAGGCCGCTTGTCGGCCAAGCGTTCCCTTCTGCCTGCTGATGGGCGGGCAATATCAGGCGTATACTTTGGAAGTAACCGTGACCCTCTCGCAGCGGTATCTGCCGCCAGCCGCTGTCGGTGCGGAGCTCCAGTGCGTAGGGATTGCCGTATGCTATCGTGCTGTCGCTGTCATTGTGCAGGGTATAGTGTACGCCTTCATCATCGACATCCACTAGCTCCAGATAGACCAAGGAACTGCTGTTCGCCAGCGTTTCGCCGTGCAGGGATATGGGCAGCTGGCCAGATCGCAAAAGCATATGAAGCGTAGGCTCTGGTGCCGTGGCCTGCGTGTAGCCATGCCCCAGCGCGACGGTGAGCAGCAAAACGCATACGACGGCAATGATCGAACGTCTTTTCATGATCCTCTCCCCCTTTTCGTTACGTTCATTATACCACAACTCAGACCATCTGCCGCGATAACAACGCGTGACTTTTGCTGGGGATGATGGGCTGCCGTCTTTGACCTGCTCAAACTGCTGCACCGACACAGATCGCTGCCCCTCTGAGCACATCCATGACAATAATGATTGAACCGCAGGAAAAGCTGTTGCTTTTTGGTAATTCCTATGCTATACTTTGCTTGTGTCCAATCTATATTTTATAAAACGCAAAGCGCGTAACGCTCCCGCAGAATTCGTATCGGCAACGAATTCTGCTTTTTTTCTTGCGTTCGCGAGGCCGTATGAAAAGTCAAGCCTGTTTTTTATCAAAGATCTATGCTATACTATTTGTTCGTCAAAAAAAGCCAAGCCAGGGAAATTCCCCCGCTTGGCTTTTTTTCGTATAATCGACCGTCTGCCGGCCATACTAGAATCAGAGCTGCAGAAGCACCGAGCACCAGGCAGCTTAAAGACCACCAGCACAGGTGGTCTTTTCCTTTTTGCGCCGAAACTTTGATGTTGTTCCCAAGCCTCAGATGAGCTCTTCTTTGACCAGCTTGCTGCCCATCTTCTGCGAGCCGAGCACCCAGATGAGGTCGCCAGCGCTCAATATCATGCTGGGCAGCGGGGTGACGATGGGCAAGAGATCGCGCTCCAAGCCCACCAAAAAGCAGCTCCAGTTGGTCTTGATCTGCGAATCACGGATGCTGGTGCCTGCCAGCGGCGAATCTTTCTCTACCTTGACGGCGTAGCAGAGCAGCTGCTGATCCTCTTCGTAACGCTCTTGATGGCTGATGAACTGCCGCAGCGTGACTTGGTCGGCTGCTGTGCGGGTGACGATATGGCCTTTGTCCGCCAGCATTTCAAAATTCTCCAGCGCCTTATCGGTGCCCAGGACAAAGAGATGATCGCCCACGTGCAGCTCTTCATAGCCTTCGGGAATATTCATATGCTTGCGGCCGCGGATGATCTTGATCACATTGATCTGCATGACTCGGCCCCATTGCAGGTCTTTGAGCGATTTATCCACTGCGCGGTCGCCTTCGCTGACCACATATTCCGCTACATAGAGCTGTTCATCCAGCCAGCTGTGCGACGTATCGCCCTGCTGCTCCTGCAAGCGGCGCTCGTTGAAATTGGACAAGAAATGCGCTTCGATCTGGAGATACCGCCCCACCAGCCAATTGGACCTGGAAAGCAGATACGTCGCTGGCACCGCCACCACCAAAAGCAGCGGCAGCGGCAAATGAAAGATCCAGTACAGCGGCAGCATCATCAAGAGGATGGTCACCGCTGTACGCAGCGCCACCAGAAACATCAGCGGCAGATGATTGGCGAAGCTCTTGAGCCACAGCGCGGTGAAATACCGCTTGCGGAAGATCATCATCGCCGGCAGGAAGGGTACGATCAGAATGTAGATGACCACGCAGCTGATCACATCCGCTGCCATGGTGCTGCCCAGCACCTTCTGCAAAAAGGGCAGCATAAAAGTGAACCCGATCTGCATCAGGCCAAAG
This sequence comes from uncultured Peptococcaceae bacterium, assembly GCA_902496505.1. Taxonomy (GTDB): domain Bacteria; phylum Bacillota; class Peptococcia; order Peptococcales; family Peptococcaceae; genus CABVBB01. Next base: position 5,500 of record CABVBB010000078.1, on the reverse strand, counting down.
ACCACCACGCCATTGATGGCAAAGGTGGAAAAATAGCCTTTGAGATACTGTTTCCAATCCTCATCGCCGATCTCTGTCAAACTTTTCTCATCTTCATAACGCTCCATATTTTTGCGCCACTTATCCGGCAGCAGCGCCTCGATGGCCTTGTGCAGCCGATCGGCGCTCTTGATCAGATACGGCGTGGTAAAGGTCGTCACCACCGACACCGCCACGATGACCGGATAGAGGAAATCGCCCGTCACACCCAGCGAGATGCCCAAGGTAGCGATAATGAAGGAAAATTCACCGATCTGCGTCTGACTGAGCGCACTATAGAGCGAGTCGGACAATTTTTCACCAGCCGCCAGCATACCGATCGTTAAGAGCAGTGCCTTGCCCACGATGACGATGACGGTGAGCAAAATGATCGAGCCCAGATATTCTACCAGCATAGCGGGCACGACCTTGAGCCCCACTGAGACGAAAAACACCGCGCCGAATAAGTCCTTGCACGGCGCGACCAGATGCTCGATCTGCTCAGCGTGCACCGTGCCCGCCAAGATCGAGCCTGCGATAAACGCCCCCAGGGCCGAGGAAAAGCCCAGCGCGTCGGCCAGCCAGACCATGCCGAAGCAGATGCCCAGCGAGACCACCAAGAGCGTCTCGTCATTCATCAGCGACTGCGCCTTTTTCAAAAAAGACGGGATCAAATAGATGCCCAAGATCAGCCACAGCACCAGATAAAAGGCCATTTTGCCCAAGGTGCCCGCCAATTCGCCGCCGCTGATGCCTTGACTGACAGCGATGGTCGAGAGCACCACCATCATGAAAATGGCCGCGATATCCTCGATGACCAGTGTGCCCACCGTCGGCTGTACAAAAGGCCGATCTTTGAGCCCCATATCCTCGACTGCTTTGATGGTGATCATGGTCGAAGACATGGAAAGCATACCGCCTAAGAAAATACTGTTCATCACGCTCCAGCCCATCAGCTGACCTGTCACAAAACCCACGACCACCATGCCGATGACCTGCACCGACGCCGCCGTGATGCCCGTACTGCCCACCGACGCCAGCTTATGCAAGCTGAATTCCAGCCCCAAACCAAACATCAAAAAGATGATCCCGATCTCCGCCCAGAGATTGATGTTCTCCACATCGGCCAGCGTCGGTACAAAATCCACCACCGGCCCGATCAAAAAGCCCGCCAAAATATAGCCAATGACGGTGGGCTGTTTCAGCCGTTTGCACAAAAGCGTCGTGATCCCCGCTACGATCAAAAGCAGCGCCAGATCTGTGATCAGTGTTGCCAAATGCGTCATAGTCTTCCTTCTTTCTTTAAGTCTGATCTGTCTTACCCGCAAGCAGATGAAGCCCGCCTCTTGCCGCAGGTCCTTAAAATTTCCCGAAAAAATTATCTTAGTAGAAATTCCGCATATTTCCCCAAAGTTCCTGCATCTGGCGTGATGCGCGCCGTTCTTTTTTACACAGAGCCCTTCTCTGCGCTCCCTAGACGCTCAAAAAAAGCTGAACGGTCGAGAAATCCTCTTCCCGCGTTCAGCCTTTTTGGCGATTTAATTATGAATGAGCTCTTCTTTGAGCAGCTTCTCACCCATGCGCTGCTCGCCCAAGACCCACAGCAGGTCGCCAGCATTCAGCCGCAGATTGGGATCAGGGTGGATGATAGGCAGAAGCTCCCGCTCCAAGCCGATCAAGAGACAGCTCCACTCCTGCTTGATGCCCGAATCCTTGATGCTCGCGCCCACAAACGGCCAATCTTTTTCCACTTGCAGCGCATAGCAGAGCAGCTGCTGCTCCTCTGGAAACTGCTCCTGATGCACGATAAACTGTCTCAGTGTGCTCTCAGCGCGGTCAGCTTCCGCGAGCCCCTGGCGGCGCTCAGCCAAGAGCCGGATGCTGGACAGCGACTGCGCCGTGCCCAGGACGAATAAATGATCGCCCGCCTGCACACGCTCTGTTCCCTCTGGGATATTGATATGTTTTTTGCCGCGGATGATCTTGATCACATTGGCCTGAAATGATCGCCCCCAGCCCAATTCCTGCAGCGATTTCCCAGCCAGACCGCCTTCTTCCGCGCAGATAAATTCCGCTACTTGCAGTTTTTCATCCAGCCAGTGGTGCTCGCCGCCAGCCAAAGCTTCCTGACGCGCCTTGAGCTGCCGCTCGTTGAAATTGGACAAGAAGCGCGCCTGGATCTGCAGATACTGCCCCATCAGCCAATCAGACCGTGCCAGCCAGATGGTGGCTGGCACTGCGGCCAGTGCCACCGCATACAGCGGCAGCTGGTAGATCGCTCTTAACGGCCAGATGACCAAAAGGACGGTGACCGCCGCACGCAGAGCCATGAGCAGCAGCAAAGGCAGGCGATTGGCAAAGCTTTTCAGCCAGAGCATGGTAAAATATTTGCGCCTGAAAACCATCATCGGCGGCAAAAACGGCGCCATTGCCAGATAGATCAGTACGCAGGTGATGATCCGCGCCGCGCCCGACCCCAGCCGCAGCTCAAGCATCGGCCAGACAAAACTGATGCCCACCTGGATGATCCCTATGAGGATCACGCCATATAAGGCAAAGGTGGAGACATAGCCCTTCGCGAAGGCCTGCCAATCCTGATCCCGCGCAACCCCAGCCGAATGCTTCTCCGCATCATAGCGCTCAATGGCCGCGCACCATTTGGCCGGCAAGACGCGCTGCAAAGCTTCCGCAGCCCGATCGGCGCTCTTGATCAAATACGGCGTCGTAAAAGTCGTGATCACCGATACGGCCACAATGACCGGATAAAGGAAATCTGCCGTCACGCCCAGCGATATGCCCAAGGTCGCAATGATAAACGAAAATTCACCGATCTGCGTCAGGCAAAACGCCCCGTGCAGCGACGTCCGCAGGTCTTCTCCGGCCAGCAGCATGCCCGCCATCAGGAAAATGACCTTGCCAATGATGGTCGCCAGCGTCAGCACAACGATAGGCACCAGATATTCCGCCAGCATAGCCGGGTTCACCTTGAGCCCTACCGAGACGAAGAACACCGCGCCGAACAGATCCTTGCACGGCGTCACCAAATGCTCGATCCGCTCCTGCATCGAGGTGCCCGCCAAGATCGAGCCGGCCAAAAATGCGCCCAACGCTGCGGAAAAACCGATAGCATCAGCTAACCACACCATGCCAAAACACACGCCCAGCGACACCACCAGCAGCGTTTCATCACTCAGCAGCGACTCCACCTTTTTTAAGAACGACGGTAGCAAATAAATGCCCAACAGCAGCCACAGCACCAGATAAAACACCAGCTGCGCGATCGTGCCCGCCAATTCACCGCCGGACACCCCTTGGCTGACCGCCACCGTAGAAAGCACCACCATCAAAAAGATCGCCACGATATCTTCTACCACCAGCGTGCCCACGGCCAAGCGGGTAAACCGCCGCTCCTTCATCCCCAGATCCTCCACCGCCTTGATGGTGATCATCGTTGACGACATGGAGAGCATACCGCCCAGAAAAATACTGTTCATCGTGTCCCAGCCCAAGAGCTTGCCGGCAATAAAACCCGTCAACAGCATCCCCGGCACTTCCACAAAAGCCGTGATAAAGCTGGTCGAGCCTACAGACGCCAGCTTATGTAAACTAAATTCCAATCCTAAAGCGAACATCAGAAAAATTACCCCGATCTCCGCCCAGAGGTCGATATTGGCCATATCCCCCACCGTTGGTACAAAATCCACCACCGGTCCGATCAAAAAACCAGCCAGGATGTAACCAATGACCGTCGGCTGTTTCAGCCGTTTGCACAAAAGAGTCGTGATCCCTGCCACGATCAACAGCAGCGCCAGATCCGTGATCAGTGTTGCCAAATGTGTCATACGCACCACTTCCTTCCTATATTGTTCTATATTATACTTCTGCACGTCTCCGACCGATACCTGCAAATATCCCCTGCCAATGCCTAACAAAAAAATCCCCCCACCGCAGTGAGGGGATTTTTGGTTTGCACGATCGTGCGTTATTCTGCTGGAGTTTCAGCAGGAGCGTCGGTAGAACCTTCGCCTGCTGCTTCATCAGCTGAAGTGTTTGATGTGTCAGGAGTATCTGCTCCGCCAGCTGGAGGATTTACATCACCAGAAGGCTCAACTACTTCCTCAGAAGTATTGCTGTCAGCTCCTGTTACATCCGATGCAATTAAATCATCTGATTCTAAAGAAGTAGCTACTGCCTTGTCAGCTGCTTTTTCTACAGTGAATGTAAAAGCGATTGGAGTGCCACACTCTTTGTCATTGCCATTTACATTTTGCTGCATAGCTTGGACGGTCACTGTATAAGTGCCAGCTTCTAAGCCTGCTTTTGGCGTGAGGGTCATGTTAACAGTACGGCTATCTTTTGCGTTAAAGCCTACTGTCTTTGTGCCCTCATCTTTATTTTGAATCAAACCATAGAAAACATATTTGCTGTTCGCATCGTTAGTTAGATTGGTTCTTTTTGCGTTATTCATCTCAGCTTTCCAGTCTGCCAATTCACGCATAGAACCATCCATATCATTGACAGTGCCATTATCTGTTTGCAGAGTCATACCGCCCTCAGCATTATTTCCACCTTCTACTGTCGTAAATACATCTGCAAAAGACTTAACAGTGCCCTGCTCATCCTTAACTTGGAAGCGCAGGTAAGCGCCATTAGTGTAGTAATCGTAGCTTCCGCTTGTCTTCTTACCAAGTGTTCCAATTCCATTATTGGAGCTCCAAGTGAAGCTGGCACTATAGACGCCTTTAGTTTCTGTTTCTGTTAAAGCACTAGCATCACTAATAGCAGTATCGCCAAAGGCGTTTGCAGCATCCAAATAATACTGGATTTGATCAGGTTTTGCATCGCCATCATTTTTTGCGAAGCCATCCTCTGGTAAAATCGAACCTTGGTCTTTAACTACCCAAATAGTTGGTTTTGTGTAGGCTTCATCATTGTTAGTCCAAGTCACATTATCAATGATCAGTTTGCCTTGTGCATTTGTGTCCTTAAGACTTTCACCTCTGGATACTTCGATGCCGCCAAATTCATTGCCAGATACATTGATGGCACCTTTTAAGGTGACTTCTGCGCCATTGATATTCATAGCACCATCAGCACCATTAGCTGTGATGTCTTCGAACGTAATGCCCTTCACATTATACGCTTGAAGTGCATAGCAGCCTTTCCAGCCTTCCTGTGCACCTTCCATGGTCACTGTCAAATCTTTGACAGTGACATCAGCGTTCTGTACAACGATGCCACAGTCAACGGCGTGCTCGTCATTTTTGCTTGCAAAGGTCAAAGTTTTGCCATTGCCATCAAAGGTCAAACCTTTTACAGGGATCACAATATGCTTGTCGCCCATAGTGATATCACCATTCAGAACGACTGCAGCACCTTGATCCAAGAGGATGGTGCCGGTGAACAAATTGTTCAGACGATTGGCATTAGATACAACAACAAATTCTTTCTTTCCTGTCTGATCCGCTGCATAATTTGTACG
>CABVBB010000077.1 GCA_902496505.1 uncultured Peptococcaceae bacterium | reverse complement strand
TCATTGATGATGGCTTGCCAAGCATTATCAAAAGTAGAAAAATAGGTCTCCGCATCTTCAACTACGATATAGACTGTACCAGTCTCTTGGTCAACCGCTGAAATAGGGTCAGAACCATCGCCTGCCGCTGCGGCCGTGGTGCTCATAGAGAACAGGAACGCTAATGTTGTAACCACAGCTGCTGTCCGTTTAAATTTCATCATTGTACAGTTCCCTCCTTTGCAAAGCCCACAACATGGTCGTCCTTATCAAATGCCGTCACATCAACGAAAGCAGGCGCTTGGCAGCCTGACATTGGGTGACCGTTTTCCATATAGGCATACCGTTGATATTTACCGTCTGCCAATTCATCCAGTGGCTTGAGCGTATAATAGACCTCACCCTCGTTTTGGCGAGTCGTATAAATTGCCCGGCCGCCTTCTTTATTGGTACATCTGATGGACGTACCTGCACTACCGTAGTCGGCATCAGCAATACCATAATATTTTAAGGCAGCTGTACCTTTCTTTTGCAGCGCGCTGGCTGTAATCTTTTCAGTAACAGCATAACGATCTGTGCCGCCGTAAAGTTTTTGATCAGGTGCATACATCTGACAATAAGAGCCTACCGAGACCACATAATAAGCGATATTGCTGTCATTACTCGGGGCGTTGATGATGATCGTTTTATCGCTAGTGATCGTATACGTGAAATTCTCTGGTCTCTCACCGACGGTTAATTGGCCAGCAGCCAGCCCTTGGTTAGCATCTTGTATCGCCTGCTCTTTTGTCTGCATCTGGCCGGTCAAATCTGCACTGTTAAGCGATGGCGCGAAATAGTGTGAAGAATTGATCCCGCGGATTTCTCCTGTGTTAGTACAATTCGTCACCTCAACAACGAGATTTCCACTTTGCAGGGCAGCTTCGATACCAGAGGGGTTGCCAAAGAACATAGCCGCATATTTAAGCGTGACATCTGCTGTGTTTGTGCAGCTATCGAAAACATACTTTGTATCCGCAGTGCCATTGGCCGTGGTATACAGCGGACAATAACCGTAAAAAATGCTGCCATAGATATTGCCATCGATCACAGCTTCATTTGTACAATTCCGCATTTCCAGCCCGCCTTTGCCGCTGCAATAGATGAAAGGCGAATAGTTGGACTGATCGGAGCTGGTCAGGGTCACAGACCCCGTAACGGTTATCGAATCCAACACTGTTTTGATGGGGGTTTGATCATCCGCTGCGGGCATAAAGACCAGCGCACCGGCATTTGTCCCATTAAGGTCAAGAGTCATCCCCTTGATATTGCCGCCGATCATATGATAAATGAAATAGGTGTTGTTGGGAAACCCACTGATAGTGTGCCCATTACCGTTCAGTGTTCCTTTAAAATAAGGGATATAACCGCCCCATTCTGCAGGTGCTGCCAGCTTGGTCAAATCCAGATCACAGTCTAATTCAAATGTCTTATCAGCGATCCAAACTGAAGCTGGGATGCTGGCAAAATCAGCTTCACTTGTGATGTGATAGACCCCATTGGCATCTGGCTGTAATTCATTAAGCAGCATCGGCATAGCTGCCAGATCTGCCTGGATCGTTTCCCAGGTCGGGATAGGGATCTCTTCACCGTGTGCCATAATGGTAATGGGTTCCTCAGCTTCTGCCGCAAAGGCGGCTGGGCCCAGAATAAGCGTCAGGCAGAGAGCCGTCAGCAGGCACAAAAAACGTTTTTTCATCTTTCTTTCCCTCCATATAAATTAAATTTTTTCTGCCCAGGGCAGCTGATCAGAGCGTTTGGTCATATCGCTTTGCCGCAGGATCATTCAGGCGCTTGGCTGTATGCTTTTTAACATGTCACCCCCATTAGCAGCAGTAGAAACGCCAGTCATCAGTGATCTATAACGACGTCTATCTTTAAAATTTGTAAAGGTGTACTTTTACAAACGGGCTGTTGGCCTCTAAAATATACGAAAAAATTCGCACAATGCTTGAAAAATTAGCCATATCACGGTATAATTTACCTATTAGAGCATAAAGGCCATAATTCGCAAAAGTACACCTTTACAGATTATAGTCTTTATATTTTTTCTAATTTTTTTCTAGATGTACTGCTTTGGCGTAAAAGGTTCCAGGGGGCATGGCGCAGGCTGCGGCCGCCTGTTTGAGAGTGAGCTCTTTGTTGCGCCAGGCGCGATGCACGGCATGAAAATTGTCAGGCAAGGGACGCGCTGGTCTGCCGAACTTAACGCCGCGGGCTTTGGCTGCGGCGATGCCTTCTGCTTGGCGCTGCCGGATGGTGGTGCGTTCGTTCTCCGCGACGAAGGAGAGCACTTGCAGAACGATGTCGCTGAGGAAGGTTCCCATCAGGTCTTTGCCGCGCCGCGTATCGAGAAGCGGCATATCGAGGACCACAATGTCCACGCCTTTTTCTTTGGTGAGGATACGCCATTGCTCCAAAATTTCACCATAATTGCGTCCAAGACGATCGATGCTTTTGATATAGAGCAGGTCGTCTTTTTTGAGCCGCCGCACAAGTCGACGGTAGGCAGGCCGTGCAAAATCTTTGCCGCTTTGCTTATCCAGAAAAATATTTTTTTCGGGGATGTGTATATCTTGCAAGGCGATAAGCTGCCTGTCTTCATTCTGATCTTTACTGCTGACACGGATGTATCCATAAATGTTTCCAGTCAATCTTAAACCTCCATTTATTAGATTTTTATCGGCAATGTGCTTCCTCTCTTATCTTATACCCCTGCTGTCAGCCGAAAATGCAAAAGAGCCCTTCCTTGGTGAGGGGCTCTTTTTTAGCTGTTTAGATATTGAACTGCGGCGGTTGTTTTTTGGCGGGGTCGAAGGATTGGCCGCCAGGGGTGGAGAGATCGAAGTAGACGCGGGAGTCTTCGGTGACGCCCCAGTCTTGTTGGGAGCCGTTGCTGTTTTGGATGCGGTTGAAGGCTTCGCGGAACATGGTGTTGTGGGCTTCTTCGCGGTTGAGCAAGAAGTCGATGGTCTCGCGGACGCCTTTGTCATCGATCTGACGGTAGAGGTATTGGTAAACGACTTTGGCGCGCTGTTCAGCGGCGATATTGGAGAGCAGATCAGCAGCCAGGTCGCCGGTCTCGTTGACGTAGGCAGCTGTCCAGAGGTAGCCGCTGGCATTAGCAAGCATGGGGGTGAGACCGGTGAGCACGTGGGCTTCGACATTGCCGACAGTGGCGTGCTCGGCGTCGATATGGTGGCCGTTGAGCATATTGACGGTGGCGGCGACCATTTCTAAATGGCAGAGTTCTTCGGCGGCGATGTCGAGAAAGAGGTCTTTGATCTCTTGGTCTTTGATGCGCATGCTTTGGGACAGATACTGCAGGGCGCTTTTGAGCTCACCCTGGGGACCGCCGAGCTGCTCTTGCAGAAGGGCAGCATAATTAGGATTGGGACGGTCGACATGAACAGGCTGTAAGTAACGTTTTTCGTGTTTGAACATCTTTATCACTCCTTTGGCTATAATTTGCCCCAAGGCGTGCAAACTATTCAGTGAAAAAAGTCCCCCGCAGCGGGCATAAAAAAGCAGCCTGTCCCAAAAAGTGACAGACTGCTTTTGAATCGTATTTTAAAACAGCAAGTATAGTCCAATCGGCAGCCCAACGATGATCATGGACAAAGCTAAGATCAGTTCGCCTAAGCTGGCATATTTGTAGATCTGACCTGGTGTCAGCCAGTCTTTGTTGCCATGAAGCATAGCACCCATAACAGAACCAGAAGGCAGGACAACGCCTTGATAGAGGATTATGGCAAAGACTGCGACTAAAAATTGACCACTGACACCATAGGCAGCCGCAAACGCCAAACTGGTCGGGATAAGCAGCGTCAGCGTAACGATGTTATTGAGGCAGTTGGTAACGACTGCGCCGATCAAGACCAAGATCGCAAGGAAGATGAAGGCATTTTTGTCTGCTAACAGCGGTGCGCAGACGATTTTGAGGAAAGGTCCGACGCCGGTGCCTTCTGCTGTGATGGCAGTGGACAGCGACAGCGCCGCTGCCAGCAGGAAGTACATATCCCAAGGGATGCTCTTGCGCATACCTTCGACGATATCACCCAAGGTTTCGCCGCCAATAACGATGACCATCATTAAGACGGAAGCCGCACACATGCCGCCGATAACACCGAAATTGCCGATAAAGGCGTATAAAGCTGTGCCTTTTGGCAAAAAGCTGGGCGCCATCATCAAAAGAGAGACCAGGATCACGTTCAAAAGGACCAGCTTTTGTTTGAGATTCATCTGGACACGTTCATTTTTAACGATCGTGGTTACGGCATCATAGTCAAACTTAGGACAGATCAGTTTGAAAAATCCGGTGAGCACTGGCAGCATGACGACGCACAAAATCAAGGCCAGCGTGGAATACGCCAGATAATTCATCACAAACTGCGGATTGACGGCCGTCATGACGGCGATGCCGATTTGCAGGAATGCACCAAAGGGCAGTACGGAGTTGCCCAAATAGGCCATGATCGTGATGCCGACCATAACAATAGCGACATAGGGACTTTTTTTCTTGAGCCCCAACTGCTCAACGACGTCGTAAAAGATCGTCCAGAGAAAGATCGTTACGGCAATGGAGGAGCAAAGCATACTGGCAACACAGGCGGCGGTAAAGAAGGCAAAGGCCAGCCACCAGGGACCTTTTTTGGCAAATTTGCGCGTTAGGATATAATCAGCGACTACAGAAAGCAGACCACTTTTTTCGACGCAGCTGCAGAAGATCAGGCAGAAGAGCACCATGAGCAGCGTCTGATTGCCAAAGGCACTGACAAAAACGGTCGTTACGGTATTACCGGGCATAAAGCCCAGGGCTAAAAGCGCCAACAAGGAGGGCCAGACAGAGGAACCGATGGTCCAAGCATAGATACAGGCTAACAGGATACCAATGACACGCATCCCTTGCGCTGTGATGGGGGCAATAGGCGGCAAAAAACCGAAGCCGAACATGAGAAGAATAATGATGCCGAAGTCCAAATAAAATCGTTTAGTATTAGCTACTTTCATGAGTATCGTCTCCTTTCATCTCTTAGTGAGATGGCTCAGAAGGATCTAAACTATCATTCTAATTAAAACGTGGGGAAGCCGTTCGGCAGGCTTCCCCACCTGCTGCAATCGATCTGCTTTATTTTTTAATAGTCTTCTAATATTTGATAGACAGGCGCACCTTCACATTGTTCCGGCATGCGGACGCCGCCGACCACGGCTACCGTGGGCGCAAAATCAATTTGGCGGATGACCCGATCGGTATAGCCAGACTTGATGCCTTGACCTGCCGCGATAAAGATCGGGGAAACACTGGTTTGCGCTTCGCCCCAGGCTGTGGAGAGGGTATCAGCATGGTCGTAATTGTAGCCTTCAGCGACCCAGTAGAGGATATCTCCGGCATCAGGACCGCCCTGGCCAAGCAAAACGGCATCTTTGTTGCGCAAAGCCACTGCAATGATGCGTTTGCCGGTTTCCGGATGCTTAACGCCATAGAGCGCCGTTATGATCTCTTCTTCTAATTCGTATTGATCCTTAGTATCGACAATGCCATGCTCGGTGCGGCCAATGAGATTGAGATAGATATGCTGCTCACCCCAAGCAATAGCCCGCGTCTTGCTCCAGTCGATCTCGGCGATCTCTTGACCGTTTTCGTCACGTTTGAGCACAGTGAAGCCAAGTTCTTTCATGACCGGGATATTGATGCCGACAATGTCGCCCATCCCATAGGGGCGCTGCCGGCCGCAGACCTGCGCATGGTCGCTAAAGAGGAAAATGGTCCAGCCGCGGTCCAGATAGGGCATGAACTGCGCGACATAATAATCGACTTGTTTATAAACATCCTCCATATACTGCCAGATCTGTTCTGGCGGCACAACATTTTCCCCTTTATCATACATATAGCGGATAAAACGGTGGGATTGCAGATCCACGGAATGGAAATGGGAGAAGATAACGTCAACATCTTTTACATCCATCATATAGTGCAGGGCAGCGGCCTGGTAGTCGGCAATAGCGTACCAGTTGGCCAGCATGACATCGGTGATCAATTCTTTTTCCTGGCTGCCGATCATGCAGGTAGGCGGCGGGAAACCGATTTGGGCAGCAAGTTCATGATAGAGCGATTGCGGATGCCAGAAGTTATCATTGGTGGTATCCATTGCATTGGAGACCCACATACGGATATTGCTGCCGTCGGGGGCTAATTGCAGCAGAGCCATATTGCGGTTGACCGGTACTTCTTTGTCACCGACCAAACTGATGTCCAGGATCTGCCGTTTAAATTCACCTGCCTGGATGACGCATAAGGGCTCCGCGTCTTTTTTGGAGGTATAGAGAGCGATGCGGTCATATTGTCCTTCATCATTGGCCAGGATCAGGATCGGCCGGCGCACATAGCCGTTGGATAACAGCATGACGCATTCCAAAGCACCTTCTGGTGCCGCTGTCCAGCCTTTGGCGGGCTTGATGGAGGAAACAGCGACGTTTTGCTTGGCTGCTAAGGAGCCCCATTGGCCTTGATGGTACGTATCGATGATCAGGCTGCGGATAGGCGGCACGCTGACCATTGTCCCCAGGCCTTTATCTTCAAAGCCCACAGGTGCAACATCCCGCTCGACTTGAACATCTTCGATGACACAGGCCGCCTGGATATCTTGCGCAGCGGCAGGGATAAAACTGGGCACTTCGATGTCTGGCCGGGCAATGAAGAAGAATTCTTTTTCGACCTGCGCGGAGACATTGACACTGCCGGGAACTGTGCCATCGACGACCATGAGATTGGGGCTGTCACTGGTGGGCGGCCAGGAGGAACCAGGCCAGTGCCAGACCAAGGTTTTTTTGCCCGCTTCAGCAAAAACATTCCATAATGGTTCTGCATGGCAGTTGCGGGAATCGAGATTGTAGGCTTCCTGATCCAGATCGCCATGCTCTAGGTCGAGACGATAAAAACCAGTGATGCCGTGCACATTAGCATAGCAGCCTGTCGCCAGCGTGGTCCACATCGGCGGTGTGACTGTCGGATGGCCGCCCAAAAGGACCAAGTCTGACCGGCAGGCGCCGCGCTCAATGAGCTCTTGGACATGGGGCATTTTTCCTTCATCGACATACTTACGCGTCAAGCGGGGATCTAAACCGTCCACGCCGAGGCAGAGTATCTTTTGGCTCAAAGCTTGACGTTTCATAATAGCATCGCTCCTTTTAATATTCTTCACTGAGGATCTGATAGATGGGGGCACCTTCACACTGGGCCGGCATACGCACACCGCCAAGAACGGCCACTGTCGGCGCTACATCTACCTGACGGATCTGCCGTTTCGTCTCAAAGCCGCTCTTGATGCCTGGACCTGCGGCGATAAAAAGCGGGCTGACGGACGTCCCCGCGTAACCCTCTGTAGTGGACAGACAGTCACCATGGTCGATATTGTACCCTTCGGCAACAAAGTAGATGATGTCGCCGCATTCAGGTCCACTGAGACCTAAAAGCACGCCGTCTTTATTGCGCAGAGCTAAGCTGATGACCCGTTTACCGGTCTTTTCATCTCGGTAGTTGTATAGATCGGTCATAAGCTGTTCCTCGACCTCGTATTGGTCAGCGGGATCGATGATGCCGTGCGGGTCGCGGCCTTTGATATTGAGATAAATGTGATTGCCGCGGTTGGCAATGGCCTTTGTGTGCGTCCAGTCGATCTCATAAAGCTCGTTGCCGTCAGCATCGTGCTTGAGCGCTGTATAGCCTAATTTTTGCAGCACGCGAACATTGACGCCGATGCACTCGCCTAGGGCATGAGGCATATGCTCAGGGCACACTGCTGCATGGTCAGAGAGGATGATCACCGTCCAGCCTTCGTCCAGGCAGTGCAGGAATTTTCCCAGATAACGGTCTGTCTGACTGTAGACAGCTTCTAAAAGATAGGCATATTCTTGTTCAGAGAGTTTGCTGCGGCCTTTATCTTTCATAAATTTGACGATCATATGGCTTTGCAGGTCGATATTATGCAGATGAGAAAAGATCAC
>CABVBB010000076.1 GCA_902496505.1 uncultured Peptococcaceae bacterium | reverse complement strand
CAGCGCTTTCCAGCCAGAAGCAGAATTGATCTACGAGGTTTATTAAAGGAGGATGAGCATGGACGAACGATTGATGATGCCGCAATATACCCGTTTGACGACGGCGGAAAGGAAGCAGCTGCTGGAGGAGATCGGCCGCCGGTATCAGCTGACGCTGCGAGAGATGGCAGTGTTTTCCCGCTGGGGAAAAAGTATAGAAACGGCTGTCTATGACGGGGCAGGGAGCACCTTTGTTTTTGTGCCGGGCGCAGTGGTCACGCTGGGCTGGGACGGAGAGGATCTGGCGCCAGAGGCCAGGGAGCAGTGGGCGGACGCACTGGCGGAATTTGAGATGGAGATCAGTGTGGAGCAGTTTTTGAACGAGTGTACCACGCCGCTGCGGCAGGCAGTCATTGGGCCGATGCTGGTGGAGCAATATCAGCAGGAGATCGGCTGGGAGGCGGTATCCTTGGATGATGAGCGTATCGCGGCTGATCCCAATTATCAGGCGATATTAGCCAAGCTGGGGAAGCAGCAAAGCATCGAATATGTACGGCAGATACGTTTTGAACGGCAGGAGCAGGGCATCGTAGCGGCGATCTACCATGAGGTGACCTATGATGCGCTCGAGGCTCAGCTGGCAGAGAAAGGTTTTGCTCTGCCTACGGCAGATGAATGGGAATATTTCTGCGGAGGCGGCTGCCGGACGCTCTTTCCCTGGGGCGACAGCTTGCCGGATACGCTGCATCTGCGTTATTTTGAGTTTGAGGAGCAGGAGGATGAGCCCTATACCTTGGAGCAGCCCAATTTCTTCGGGCTGGTCATCGGCTTTGACCCGTACCGCAGGGAAGTCCTAGCAGGAGATCGGCTGCGCTTCAAGGGCGGCGACGGCGGCGCGAATGTCTGCGGCGGCTTAGGGCCGCTGTTGGGCTATCTCTCCTGCTCGCCGTATTTCTCGGCGTGGGATGAAGAGGAAGATAAGGATAAGCAGCTCAATGGGGATTATGATTTCCTGCGCCGGATCATCCGCGTGGCATAACAGGAGAGGATAGGAGGCGGATGCGATGTCACAGATCGCTATTTTTACATTGGAGGATGGTCAGGGCCATCGTGAGGAATTATCCGATGGCGGCTGTTCGGGAGCATTGTATACGGTCCTCTGGGAAACTTTTGAGGAAATGGGCGTGGATCATCGGGCGCAGGCAGCCTTAGACTGCGAGGCGCTGGACTGTGTGCAGATCGATGCAGCTTTGGCAGCGGAGATCTTGACGCTGCTGCCCAAGACAGCAAAAGAGCGAGCGGCCTGGACTGCGCAGATCGCCTTAGAATGGGAGGTACCTGCTGAGATTTTAGCCGTGGGCCTCGAGACGTTGGCGGCGCATCTGAGACGGGTGACAGAGGGATGCACGCTCTATGATGAATTGATCTAAAAAGGAGGCAATATCATGAAACCAACAGAAGTGTGGCTGGCGTCTTGGGAAGCGGCGCGGCCAAAGTTGGCCTGTCCGGTGGATCTGAACACGTATTTTACGGAAGAGACTATTGCGGGCAAAGCTTTGACGGTGCTGGACATCGGGCCTTGTGATCTCCCCAGCGGCTGGGTGCTGGTGCGCGACCCGCTGTGTTATTTAGAGAGCAGGGAGGAGCAGCCGTATTTCTTGCAGGCTGCGCCGGGCAGGTACCCTACGGAGCTCTGCGTCATCAAGCCGGATGACAGCGGCGACTGTGCCCGCTATGCAGCGGCTCGGGTGCGTTTTAATGCGGCAGAAGCTGTGCGGTTTGAAGAAGCGCTGATCGGTCATGAAGAGCTGGACGGGCTGGAAGCGGGCGAGTACTATGGCTTCAATGTGGATGCGGGACTGGCCTGCATCTGTGATCAGACGCTGCATCAGGCCTTTGGCGATTTTGCCGACAGATGGTACGCGGCGCACCCGGACGGAAATTTGTATGATGATTATTTCGCGGCGCTCTTTGCGGAGAGTTTTGCGGTCAGACCAGAATTTCAGCGCCAGGGCGGTGATTGGCTGAACTGGGTCATTCCCGGCACGGACTATCATCTGCCCATGTTTCAATCAGGTTTCGGTGATGGGGCGTATCCGGTGTATTGGGGCTATGACCAAGACGGCGCGATCTGTCAGCTGGTGGTGCAGTTTATCGATATCGCGCTGGCGTATGGTGAAGAGGAGGAGTGACCATGCCTTTTGAGGGAATGGATTGGACAAATTTTTGGGATGATAGCCCGTACGCTTTGGAGACTTTTGTCTGCGCGCCGCCGACTGATGAACTGATCGCTGAGGTGGAAGCGGAGCTGGGGTATCAGCTGCCGGAAAGTTACATTTGGCTGATGCGGCAGCATAATGGCGGTGTGCCGAAGGCCGCCTGTTTTCCCACCGAGACGCCCACCAGCTGGGCGGAGGATCATGTGGCCATCACAGGCATCTTGGGCATTGGCCGTGAGAAAGCGGCCAGCCTTTGCGGTGAGCAGGGCAGCCGCTTCATGATCGAAGAGTGGGGTTATCCGCCCATTGGCGTAGCCATCTGCGACTGCCCTTCAGCGGATCGCGGCCTGATCTTTTTGGATTACCGTGGCTGCGGACCGCAGGGAGAACCGCGGGTAGTGCACGTGGATGCGGAAAAGGATCATGCCATCACGTTTTTGGCGGAGAATTTTGAAGCCTTCATCCGCGGCCTGGTCAAGGCAGACGAATTTGCGGGGGATGATGAGCCCATCGCTGTCTTTACCAATAGGGGGCCGGAGCTTTATACTGGCGAAGAAATGGAAGCGGTGGAGCAGCATATCACGTCGGCCTTTGGCCCCATCCAAAATGTCTGGCATGAGTTTTTTTCGCCGGATATCCATGTGGACATCTGCCTGATCCCGCCTGCTGAGGACAGACCCTATTACACGCTGGTGACCATGGGCATGGGCGCGCACCGGATGCAGGTGCCGGAGGAGTTGGCGGAGTATCAGCTGGAGCGGGCGGAGCTTTTGCTGGCGCTGCCTAGTGATTGGGAGGTGAATGCAGGTGATGAGCAGTGGTACTGGCCGATCAGGCTGCTCAAGCAGTTGGCGCGTCTGCCGGGTGAGGAGGAGAATTGGCTGGGCTGGGGGCATACCATCGACAATGGGGAGCCTTACGCGGACAATACTCAGCTGTGCGCTGCCCTGCTGGTCAGTCCGGTGATCGGAGCCGAGGAGGCGGAGACAGCTCAGCTGCCCAGCGGAGAGGAGGTCAACTTTTATCAGGTGATCCCGCTTTATCGTGGCGAGTTGGACTACAAACTGGCCAATGGCGCAGACGCGCTGCTGGACGAATTGGAGGATATCTGCATCGTGGTCCATCCTGATCGGCCGGATTTCAGCGCAGCAGAAGGTTTTGGTCAGCGGGAAACGCTCATGGACAGCGCGCTCTGGCATTTGTCCAGCATCCAGGAAAAGCAGCTGCCAGTGGAAGAGATCACGGCGTATAACCATTTGGCCATCTATCTGCGCTGGGCTTTGGCCCACGATATGATGAGCGCGGCTTTTTTGGCGCAGTATGCCGAGCTGGCGGCGCGTTTTCAGGCAGATCCGAGCCGCACTGATCTGCGGATCTTTATCCGCGATGAACTGAAGGGCGTATTGACCTACAGTCTCTTTAATGAGGAGGGTGCGGCCTTTGCCCGGTATTATTACGGCGATGGCGGCGCACCATATTTTCCGTCAGACATCGATGATCATGCTTTGCAGTACTTTGGCTCAGCCCGCTATCATTCTGATGAATTCAAACAAGAGGCGTATTTGTTTATTCCTTTCGATGAGGCGTATTATCAGGCTATGGCCCAGTTGATCGACCGCCGTTTCGCGCTCTGGCAGGAAACGGGCGGAACGATCGCCGAGGGCGAGCCCTCGGAACTGGCGCAGGCGCTGATGGCTTATCTGGACTGCTGCTGCCGCTATTTCCCGCCGATGACGGACGATGATCCCATCATGGCGGCCTACGGCTACGCCAGCCGCTTGGGCGTGCGGGACGGCTATGTGCCCATGCTGGTGGCTGTCGATGAAACGCTTTGGGAAAGCCTTTTGCTGAATTCAGATGAAGCGGCCAGGGATCATGACTTCGACTCTCGCACGGTTGCCGCCTATCGGGAGCGAATGCTTGCGCTTGAGCTGGCCGATAGGACGATGACGGACGAGCTATTAGACGAATGGCGCAGCGAATGGGAAGAGGACCGTATTGACGAGATGACGGGCGGGGAAGCGCTGGAGCGCTTCGGCGGTTATTGGGATTACAGCAGCAACAGCACACTGCCTTTGATCTTAGCGGAGATTCCGGTGGAGCAGCCGTGGCAGGTCTTCAGCTATCTGCCCTTTGGCGGCTGGAACGAATGCCCTGATACGCCGGAACTCATGGCCATGGCCAAGCGCTGGTATGAGCAGTACGGCGCCATACCGGCGGTCGTCACCCACGATGTGCTGGAATTCCGTCTGCCGCGGCCGGTAGATCGGGAAGCGGCGCTTGCTTTGGCCTTGGAACAATACGCGTGGTGCTCGGATATCGTGGAGCAGGGCGTGGGAACGATCGGCGCGCTGGCGGATACGCTGGCGAGATCTGCCATATGGTATTTTTGGTGGGATTGATAGGCGCCTAAAGCAAAAGCTCCGCCTCGGAGAAGGATGTTCTCTGAGGCGGAGCTTTTGTTTTAGTATGTGTTGTTTTAGCGGAGCAATCCGGTGTCAGCGAGGATTGGCGCTAAGACCTCGGTAGGGATGACAAATTCCACAGCGCCCATGTAGCCGGGGGCCACAGCGTATTTGTCAAAGCAGATGACCAGCTGGCCGTCTGCGTTGATGTAAAATTGTTGATCAGAGGCGATGGCAGTGAAGTTGTCATCGGGCACTTCTTCATCGTCCAGCCAGTAGGCGACGGATTCGTCAGCGGCCATCTGCTGGCGCATCTGAGCTTTGATATTATCGCTGATGGGGGTGATGTAATCCGCTCCCTCGGTGAAGAGGCTGGGCAGGGTGACGATGGTCTGGGTCTTTTTATCCACAGTGTCGTAGCGTTTTTCCGTGGAGGAGGAACCGACCGTGTTGACCACATAGCGGCTCAGGGCAAAGACGCGGTCGTCGTTGGTCTTTACTTCGTAATTGTAGTCAAGGCCCATGTGCGCGTCAGGGAATTCTTCCTTGACAGCGTCCATCTCGGCTTTGAATTCGTCATAGAGCGCCTGGCCTTCGGCTAAATATTTTTGGTTGAGCATTTCAGTGATGGCTGGATCGAGGCCGCTTACTTGGGGAATGGCGATATTGGCTTCAAAATTGTTTTCTTCCACGTGATAGCCGCCGAAGGTGCAGACTTCCACCAGGGTGCTGAGACCAGGCACATTGGCCAGGGCTGTGGCGACCGTGGGGCTCAAATTGACGCTGCCGACGAAAAGGGCGGCCACTGCGGCAGCGGTCAGGGCGATATTGCGCCAGGTGTGCAGGCGCTTTTGGCGGCGTCGCTCGTTGGCGTCGCGCTCGAGGGTATTTTGGATCATCATATCTAACTCCTTTGGGATAGGGATCTGCTGATAGTCATTTTTCAGCTGTTCTAAGAGATCATGATTAGGCTCATGCATGGCTCATACGCTCCTCGTCTGATTGGATTTCGATGCGCAGTTTTTTCAGCGCGGCATACAGTCGTGTTTTGACAGTGCTTAGATTTTCATTCAGGATATCGGCGATGTCCTGCAGGCGCATATCTTCGAAGTAGCGCAGGATGACCACCATCCTCTGCTCATCAGAGAGCAGGGCCAGAGCAGACTGCAGATCAAGATTTTCGTAATGATCTTGGGTGGGCGCATCAAAGGCTGCTTCATCATCGGTCAGCTGGTAGCGCTGGCTTTTGCGCAGAGTATCGATGGCTGTGTTGATCAGGATGCGGTGGAACCAGGTCTTGATATATTGGGGTTCTCTGAGCGAATGACTGGACTTGAGTGCTTTGTAGACGGCTTCTTGGACGATATCCAGAGCGTCGTCGTGGTTGCGGGTGTAGCTGAGAGCAATGCGGTAAAAAGAGGCACTGTTCTCGGTGACATATTGCGCAATAATGTCTTTGGGGTCGGTTTTCATAACGAAGCTCCTTTATAAAAATACAGCACGATAGGCATCGATCGGCACCGGCGATCCTTTAGAATTCCCCCAAAAATGCCGGTGTGATGGCAAATGGCCCACTCGAGTGTTGGGGATACTTATCATTTGCTGTTCACTTATTGGACGGAGAGCGGGAGAAAAAAGTTTGCCGAACGGGAAAAAAGGGGAAAATCGTTTATCGTGGTGAAAACAGGGGTATAATGATTCTAACAACGGTTTGCTATCAAAAAGGAGGAGTTATCATGGATAAAGCAGCACTCTACAAACTGACAGGTGGTCTCTATGTCGTCGGCGTCGAGGACGAAGGACGGCGGGTAGGCTGTGTGATCAATACCGCTATCCAAGTCACGTCTAAGCCTGCGCAGGTGAGTATCACCGTTTCTAAAGATAATTATACCCATGAAGTGCTGATGCGCACCAAGCACTGCACCGTTTCGGTGGTGGCACAGGAGATCAGCATGGATGTGATCGGCCGGTTCGGTTTCCAAAGCGGCCGCGATGTGGAAAAATTTGACGGTATCCCCCATCAGGTGGATGCCAAAGGCGCGCCCCATTTGATCGAAAAAATTTCCTCCTGGTTCTCCGGCGATATCGTGAATACTGTGGATGTGGGGTCACACACCATCTTCATCATTGCTGTGGAAGAAGGCGAAGTGACGGGCCCCAACAACGAACCCATGACCTACGCTTACTATCGCACAGTGAAAAACGGCACCTCGCCGAAGAATGCGCCGACCCACGTAGAAGAAGAGCACAAGCCCGGCTGGAAATGCTCTGTCTGCGGCTATGTGCATGAGGGCGATGAGCTGCCAGAAGATTTCACCTGCCCCATCTGCCGCCAGCCCAGAAGCGTATTCGTCAAGCAATAAGCCGCCAACTGAAAAGAAGCTGATCTCTGTAGGCACAGAGATCGGCTTCTTTTGTTGGCATACGACATAAAAGAAGGCCGCGGTTATTGTATTCAGAGACTTCTTGTGATAGTATTATCAGTAACAAAAGATCGGTGGATTTGACTGAAGCTTTTTTTGTCAAAATTTTTTAACCTACAGTAAATCATTCAGCAGTCGATGATAAAAGGAGCTCTCGCCAAAGCGGCAGGATCAGGCTGAGCGCTTTTGAGCAGGACTTCTGATCAAGATCAAATTTGGGGACAAGCCTCAAGAGAAAGATGGTGGACGGATTGAGTTTGCTCTTATTGGCGCAGGATCCAGAGTTCCAGCGGCTGACGAATGAGATATATACTCAGCAGATGGCGCAGGATCCCCGTTTGCAGGAAGAATTGGACAGCCGCGCGCAGCAGAAAATGTATCAGGATGTACAGTATAATGTCGATTTTCTTTACACCGCGCTTGAGTTGGATGATGACGGAATATTTGAGAAGTATGCCAGATGGCTCTATCAGCTCCTGGTCCCTGTGATGACCTATTGCACCAGAGAGCGGCTCCAAGAGATCATGACAGCGCATTTCGAGATGATCAGATCCTGCATGATCCAGTGCATCGCTCCAGAACAGCAGCCGAAGCTGCACAGGCTTTTGGACTGTGCAGTAGCAGCTATGGCTGATGAATGTGCTCACGGCAGCCAGCAGCAGGGGGCAGCGGAAAACTATGAAGCGGAGATCCAGCGCTATCTGGACTGCATCTTACAGTCCGATACGAAGGGCGCCATGAACTTGATCACCGAATACAGCAATATCGGCATTCCGCTGAGCGATATCTGCGTAGATATCGTCACTGAAGCGATGCGCAGAGTGGGCGAATTGTGGCATCAGCATCAGATCTCCGTAGATATGGAGCATTACTGCACCTCGATCACTCAGATGGCGCTGGCGCAGCTTTATCCCCTCATCTTCAGCCAGCCGCGCAAAGGCAAGACCGTTTTGGTAGCCTGCGTGGGCAGCGAACTGCATGAGATCGGCGCGCGGATGGTGGCCGATATTTTTGAATACAACGGCTGGGACAGTCTTTATCTGGGGGCAGCCGTGCCGATCGAGGCCATCCAG
>CABVBB010000075.1 GCA_902496505.1 uncultured Peptococcaceae bacterium | reverse complement strand
TAAAGAAGTGGCTGATCGGATCAAACAGGCAATAGGCTTTGGCGATCTCAGTGAGAACTCTGAGTATGAGGATGCGAAGAATGAGCAGGCTTTCATTGAAGGCCGTATCTTGACCTTGGAAAAAATGCTGAGAAACGTTAAGGTCATTGAGGATGATAATGCAGTAGAAGGTGTTGTCTCTATCGGCAGCGTGATCAAGGTGCGGGACATCGAGATGGATGAAGAAGAAGAATACAAGCTGGTCGGTACGGTAGAAGCTGACCCGATGAACAACCGTATCTCCAATGAGTCCCCAGTAGGGCGGGCCATTATCGGCCACAAAGTCGGTGAGATCGTGGATGTAGAGGTGCCTATGGGCGTCATCAAATATGAGATATTATCGGTTACTAATGCGTAATTAGACGGCATATTCCATTTGAAATAGGAGAGAGCAAATCATGGCGAAAGAGACAAAGGCGGAAAGAAACGCGCTGATGAAGGTGCGTATCGATAAAATGGAGGCCCTGAAGGAAAAGGGCGTCAATCCATTTGGGCAAAAATTCGTGCGTACTCATCACGCGCAGGAAATCTTGGACGATCAGGATCGATTGATCGCTGACCAGACGGAAGTGACCATTGCAGGACGATTGATGGCCAAACGTGGTCAGGGCAAGGCAGGCTTTGCCAACGTTCAGGACCTGAGCGGACAGATCCAGATCTATTCCCGCTTGGATGTAGCTGGGGAATTTGACCATGGCTTATTCAGAAAAGCTGATATCGGTGATATTGTGGGCGTCAAAGGCCATGTCTTTATCACAGAGAAGGGTGAAACCACTCTGGCTGTTCATCAGTTCACCATGCTGACCAAATCTTTGCGTCCGCTGCCGGAAAAATTCCACGGCCTGACTGACGTGGAACTGCGCTATAGACAGCGCTATGTTGACCTGATCATGAATCAGGAGGTCAAAAATACCTTTGTGCTGCGCAGCAAGATCATCAAGGCTGTGCGCGAATATCTGGATGACAACGGCTTTTTGGAAGTAGAGACGCCGGTATTGCACAATCTTGCCGGCGGCGCTAACGCCAGACCGTTCATCACTTATCACAATGCACTGGATATGGAGCTTTATATGCGCATCGCACTGGAGCTGCATTTGAAACGCTTGATCGTCGGCGGCTTGGAGAAGGTCTATGAATTGGGCCGTGTCTTCCGCAACGAGGGCATCGATACCCGTCACAATCCAGAATTCACCATGATGGAAGTGTACCAGGCGTATGCTGATTATCAGGATATGATGGATCTGACGGAGAATATGATCAAATATGTAGCAGAGAAGAGCTTGGGCACCACTCAGATCACCTATGGCGAATACGAAGTGGATCTGGGCAAGCCCTGGACCCGTATTTCCATGTCTGAGGCGGTCAAGCAGGCTACAGGCTTGGATTATACCGCTTGGACAAGCGACGAAGAGGCCAGAGCAGCAGCTGCTTCTGTGGGCGTCCATGTTCCTGAGGATGCCACCCGCGGCAAAGTGCTCAGCGAACTTTTTGAGGAAAAGGTCGAAGAGACGCTGATCCAGCCGACCTTCATCACCGATTATCCCATCGAAGTATCCCCCTTGGCTCGCCGCAAGGAAAGCAATCCGGAGCTGACCGATCGCTTCGAGCTCTTCATCGTCGGCCGCGAGCATGCCAATGCCTTCTCCGAGCTCAATGACCCTATCGATCAGGAGGAACGCTTCCGCAAGCAAGTAGAGGAAAAAGCCAAAGGCGACGACGAAGCCCATCCAATGGATGAAGACTTTATCACCGCTTTGGAATACGGTCTGCCGCCGACAGGCGGTCTGGGCATCGGCATCGACCGTTTGGTCATGCTGTTGACCAACGCGCCTTCTATCAGAGACGTGCTGCTCTTCCCGACTATGCGGGCAACTGATAAATAAGTCGACCGTTTCGGCGATAAAAAAACCTGTGGGCCTTTACGGCGTCCACAGGTTTTTTTGCTGTTCAAGCTGGCATTCAGGCAAAATAACGGTACAACTGCTGATATTCGGCATGCAGCTGCTGATAAATATCTAAGATGGGCTGGCAGCGCTCGGCTGTCTCAGCCATGATGGCATCGTAATAGGTGATCATGGTCTCGACCAGCGCAGGATCCAGCTGGCCTTTCTCTTTTTGTTCGCTGATGATGGTGATGCAGCGGTCTTTGTCGAAGGCTTCTTTGTAGCTGCGTGTGCCGGACAGGGCGCTGACAATGTCAGCGAGAGAAACGATCCGTTCACTGGTCGTCAGGTCCTGCGCAGTCAGGCGGCGCGGGTAGCCGGAACCGTCCAGCTTTTCGTGGTGACGGAGAGCGATGCGCTGGATGGAGAGGGGGATGGCCTCTGCAAAGATCTCTTCGGTGATATCTACATGGGTACGCATGACCGACATTGCCTGCGGGCTGAGCTTACCGGGGAATTCTAATATTTCCACAGGGATGCCGATCTTGCCCAAATCGTGGAGCAGGGCGCCGCAGATGATCTCATTGCGCTGATCATCGTCCAGCCCCATGAGCACCGCCAATTCGTAAGATATGCTGGCAGTAGTCATCGTGTGGGTGACCGTATGGCGGCTGCGAAAATCGATAGCGTATATGATCATGCAGAGATAAGCGTGGATGGCTTCTGGGGCAAAGGGGATATCGTTTTGCATATGCTGGAAGTCAAGATCGTTTTCGATATCTTCCACTGTAAAAGGGGCGAAGTTTTCACTCAGTACACGGTCAACAAGTGCAGGATGGAAGCGGCTGCCGCGGCCAGCAGCCAATTTTTGCGCAAATTCTGCATACGGGCGGCGCTCTGTATTGAGCCAGATATCCAATCGGTCGGCTATCTGCAGCAGCTGAGCACTGAGCTTGGTCTCCTGACTGAGACGGTCGTCACGCTCCAGCTGCTGCCAGGATGTGTGGTGAAAGAGCACAGCAGGCGCACGCTCAGGCAGCGGGGAAAAATATTTGACGAAAAGATAACCATAGATGGAATGGTTCCAAACATTTTCGGTCTCGAATTGGATCATGCGGTCGATCTCATCCGTTTTGTACGCGCCGATATCATGCAGAGCGGCCGTAAAGCACAGATCACGCAGCTGGGTCGGGGCAAGGGATGGTTGATCGCGCAGCAAACGAAAGACGATATAGGAGACCCGCACGCCGTGATCCATCAGCCGCTGATCTACATGGTTGCAGGCGCGGCGCAGGATGCCGATGATGGCCTGATTGTCGATAAAACTGGTGTTGTAGGTTAACATAGAGCCTCCATAGTTTCTGTTGAAGTGGTTTTAGTGTACCATAGCGGTCAGGAAATGGAAAGCAGGATTTTGGCAGTGGCGTCCGCTGGACGGATAAAAAAACCTTGACATTTTGGAGCGCTGTTATATAATAAAGAATAACTTCACAAAAGATTGAATAACAGGGATGAAGACCAGTAGTCAGGGGTAAGTCTCAAGAGAGCTGCCGCTTGGTGCGAGGCAGCGGCTGGGCCTGATGAACTCCCTTCGGAGTTGCTTTTTTGAACGCTTTCAGTAGAAAAAGCCGGTTTGCTGCCGTTAACAAAGCAAAGGCATTTGGCGGCCGCTGTGTCTGCCAGCGCCTGAGGGAGCAGCCTAGAGGGGCTGCTAAATAGAGTGGTACCGCGGAATAGACACCTTTTTCGTCTCTTGGAGATGAAGAAGGTGTTTTTGTTTGGGCCGCAAGGCTCTGAGCATGAGGAAACGATAAAGGAGAGTGATCACGGTGGGAATGACCATCACACAAAAGATCCTGGCGGCGCATGCCGGTCTGGACGAAGTCAAGGCAGGACAATTGATCACCGCCAAGACGGATATTGTATTGAGCAATGATATTACAGGACCCGTTGCGGTCCGCGAAATGCAGAAGGTCGGCATCGATAAAGTCTTCGACAAAAATAAGATCGCTATGATCCCCGACCATTTTTCACCGACTAAGGATATCAAATCCGCAGAACAATGCAAAGTGCTGCGCGATTTTGCCAAGGCGCACGATATCACCCATTACTATGAAGTGGGCAAAATGGGCGTCGAGCATTGCCTGCTGCCAGAGCAGGGCATCGTCGGCCCGGGGGATCTGGTCATCGGCGCTGATTCGCACACCTGCACCTACGGCGCGTTGGGCGCTTTTGCCACAGGCATGGGCAGCACAGACATCGCTGCGGCTATGATCAGCGGCGAGACCTGGCTGCGGGTACCAGAAGCCATCAAAGTCAACGTGATCGGCAAACCCAAACAGTGGGTCAGCGGCAAAGACGTCATTTTGAAACTGATCGGCGAGATCGGCGTAGATGGCGCCCTCTATCAGTCGCTGGAATTTGTCGGCGAGGGGTTAAAGTATTTATCCATGGACAGCCGCATGAGCATCTGCAATATGGCTATCGAAGCTGGTGCCAAAAACGGCATCATCGCTGTCGATGACATCACCAGAGCCTATGTCAAAGACCGTTTCCAGCGGGAACCAGTGGAATATTTCAGCGATGAGGATGCAGAATACGTCCGCGAGGTCACCATCGATCTCTCCACGCTGAAGCCGCAGGTCGCTTTCCCCCATCTGCCCAGCAATACGCGCGATATCGACCAAGTCGGAGAGGTCAAGATCGATCAGGTCGTCATCGGCTCCTGCACCAACGGCCGTTTAGAGGACATGCAGACCGCTGCGGAGATCCTCAAAGGCAAGAAAGCAGCGCCTTATCTGCGGTTGATCGTTATTCCCGGCACGCCGGATATTTATAGAGAATGTTTAGAGCGCGGCTATATCCAGATCTTTATGGATGCCGGCGCTGTCGTCAGCACACCGACCTGCGGTCCCTGCCTGGGCGGCTATATGGGCATCCTGGCCAAAGGTGAACGGGCCTTGGCCACTACCAATCGTAATTTCGTCGGCCGGATGGGCGATCCTGAAAGTGAAGTCTATCTGTGCAACCCAGCCATAGCGGCAGCCTCTGCCATCACCGGCAAAATTTCTGCACCA
Source organism: uncultured Peptococcaceae bacterium (assembly GCA_902496505.1). Taxonomy (GTDB): domain Bacteria; phylum Bacillota; class Peptococcia; order Peptococcales; family Peptococcaceae; genus CABVBB01. The sequence continues at coordinate 3,104 of CABVBB010000075.1, read as the reverse complement.
GAGGAGGTTCTCTAATATGTATACAGGCAAGACGTGGAAAGTCGGCAATGATGTCGACACCGATGTCATCATTGCAGCGCGCTATCTCAATGACGCCAGCGATGACAATATGCGCATACACTGCTTGGAGGATGCGATCCCCCATTTCAGCGAAGTGATCACACCAGGCGATATTTTGGTCGCCGGCAAGAATTTTGGCTGCGGCAGTTCCCGTGAACACGCGCCTATCGCTATCAAAGCAGCCCAGGTCAGCTGTGTGATCGCCGAGAGCTTTGCCCGCATTTTTTACCGCAATGCTATCAATATCGGGCTGCCCATCATCACCAGCGTAGAAGCAGCACGGGAGATCGCAGCTGGCGATGAACTGGAGGTCGATACCGAGCAAGGCATCATTCGTAATCTGACCACTGGCAAAACGTATCAGGGTGAAACATTCCCGCCCTTCATCCAAGAGATCATCCAAGCAGGCAACCTGCTTAATTATGTCAAGAAAAAGGTGGAAGCGAAATGACGAAAATAGCAGTTTTGAAAGGTGACGGCATTGGACCGGAGATCGTAGAAGCCGCTCAGGTCGTGCTGGATAAAGCCGCCGAAAAATTTGGTTTGAGCTTGAGCTATGAAGAGGCGCTGTTTGGCGGTGCCGCTTATGATGTATATGGTGAGCCGTATCCTCAGGCCAGCCGTGAGATCGTAGAAGCAAGCGACGCTGTGCTTTTAGGCGCAGTCGGCGGACCGAAATATGACGCTGTTCCTAGAGAGCAGCGGCCGGAAACAGGCCTTTTGGCTATCCGCAAATCCTTAGGGCTTTACTGCAATATCCGCCCGATCAAATATTATGATTTCCTGGCTGACCGTGTCGTCTGGAAAGCCGGCTTACTGGATGGCGTAGATATCGTCATCTGCCGTGAACTCACTGGCGGCGCATATTTTGGGGAGAAAGCCCGTAAAGGCGACGAAGCTTATGACACCATCAGCTACAGCAAAGCGGAGATCGAGCGCATCGTCCGCGACGCATTCAACTTAGCCCAGAACCGCCCGCGCAAACAGCTCCATTCCATCGACAAAGCCAATGTGCTGGAAAGCTCTCGGCTGTGGCGGGAAGTGGTCGAGACAGTGGCCAAAGAATTCCCAGACGTGCATGTCGAGCATCTTTATGTGGATAATGCTGCTATGCAGCTCATCGTTCATCCCGAGCAATTTGACGTCATCGTTACCGAGAACATGTTCGGCGATATTTTGAGCGACGAAGCCGCTGCTTTGGGCGGATCGTTAGGTATGCTGCCTTCTGCCAGCTTAGGCGGCAAGATCAGTCTCTACGAACCAGCCCATGGTTCTGCACCAGACATCGCCGGCCAAGATCTGGCCAATCCTATCGCGACGATCCTCTCCGCAGCCATGCTCCTGCGCTTCTCCTGCCAGGCAGAGGCAGCTGCTCAGGCGGTGGAAAAAGCCGTCGAGCAAGTGCTCCTGGACGGCTACAAAACAGTCGATATCGCCGATGGCGAAAGCAAGACCGTCAGCTGTTCGCAGATGGCCCAGCTTATCGCTGAACGTTTATGATCGATATATAATAAAAAGCCGCTGTACCCTGGAGGTGCAGCGGCTTTTTGGTATAGGGAAGCGTGTGTTAGAAAAGCACTTGAACGAGGGGGATGCCCAAGCAGCAGACCAAAGTGGCGACGATGATAAAAGTTCCGCCGTATTTGTAGATATCCTTGGTGCGGATATAGCCGCTGTTGCCAAACATGACAGCCGCCATAGGAGAGGCGGAGGGCAGCAGAAAAGCCAGGAAGCAGGAATAAACGATGATGACCATCAGCGCGACCGGTGAGATCCCCAAAGTCAGGGCGATGGGATAAAAAGCGGGGAACAAGATGGTCGGCACAGTGACATTGATCATAAAGTTGGTCAGGACCAGCGCACAGATCGAAGTCAAGATCAAAAAGACGATGGCCGATTTGCCTTGGACGATGGGCCCAAAAAGATGGACGATAAAAGCATTGATGCCGGCTTGTTCTGATGAAAACACTTTTAAGGCGAGAGGCAGCACAGCAGCGCCGAGGAACATCACATCAAAAGAAACACCGTCGCGGATGATGGTCCGGGGTTCCATCAGCGGGCTGCCATCGATATGGATAACGCACATCAGCATACAGATCAGGGCAGCTACGCCAGCTGAGGAGATCGTATTGAGCAGACGGATGATGAGCCAATCCGCTGGGGCAATGCTGGGGGCCAGCATCATCATGATCAAGGCGGCCATCAAAAGCAGCATGGTTTTTTGACTCTTGCTCAAGGAAAGGTCTTTGTCAGCAAAATAATCTTTATTCAAAGCCTTGAGCTGAGTGGTGGAAATGCGGAAAACAAATTTACCGATGAGGACATAAAGGGCCAGCAGCGCTGCGCACATGGCTAGCGACCATAAGGTGAAAACAAAATTGTTCAGTGCGTAGCCGGAGATTTCTTTGAGCAGCATGAAGGCGACTGCACCGACAGTGCGGAAGGGAAAGAGCCCATCTCCCAAGCAGGCGGCAATAACGGTGCCGATCAGCATGTAATTGGCGTACGGTGCATATTTTTCCAAGTGGATCTCGTTCATGATATCGTAAAAGATCACCCAGCCTAAAAAGATCATTGCCACGGCGCTGGTCAAAGAGGAGACGACAGCGATCGAAAGCAGGAAGCTGAACGAAAAGAGCCAGGGCCGGCCGAAAACGATTTTTCTGGAGATGAACCATAAGGCGATAAATTTGCTGATGCCGGCTTTTTCTAAATTTTTGGCGACCATCATCATGAAAAAGATCAACAGCATGACGGAACTGCCCCAGCCATTGGCAAACACATCATTAAGCGGCAGTACGCCTAATAACGGCATGGCCAAGATGCCGACGATGCTGGGCCAGATCATGCCGATAGCGCACCAGCCGAAAAGCAGAGCGAAAAAGATGCCCAGCGTTTTCATCCCATATGGTGTCAATGGTTCCAGTGCCGGCAGATAACCAAAGCCAAACATGATCAGGAAAAAGACGAGCGTTTCAAGCCAGAATTTTGCTTGCGATGAATTTGTATCCATATCACCATCTCCTACGTTCATTGAGGCTTGA
>CABVBB010000074.1 GCA_902496505.1 uncultured Peptococcaceae bacterium | reverse complement strand
ATTCCTGCCGCTTCTCGATCAAGGCTGGACCATCCTCATCTTCTCCGACCATGCGCAGATCTGCCCAGAAGAAGAAGCGCATGTTATCGGTGAAAACTGCGGCGTCAATGTCGATCCGCTGAGAGAATTCGGCTACACCGTTCTCAAAAAAGACGAAAACGGCAACGATCTGCCTGAGGTCGACTGGACCAAGAGCACCGCTGTCCAGACCCGCTGCAACAGCATCTATATCAACCTCAAGGGCCGCGATCCGTATGGCATCGTCGATCCTGCCGATAAATATGAATTAGAGGAAAAGATCATCACCGATCTCTACGGTTACAAAGATCCTAAGACCGGTCACCGCATCGTTGCCTTTGCGCTGCACAACAAAGACGCCGTGCTCTTAGGCATGGGCGGACCAGAAGCAGCTGACATCATCTTCTGCGTCCATGACGACTACTGCTATGACCATGGCAATTCCATGTCCACAGCCACCGGCCACAATGATACCACCGTTTCGCCGATCTTCATGGCAGCCGGCCCTGGCATCAAAGAAAACTACCGCACCACCCGCTACATTCGTGAAGTGGACGTCGCTCCAACAGCTGCAGTGCTCATTGGCGTCGATTTCCCCGAAAACTGCGAAGGTGCACCAGCCTACCAGATATTCACCGAAAGATTATAAGCCTTGGCGCCAAAGCCCAGATACTGCCTCCGCAGTGTCTGGGCTTTTTTGCTGTGGGAGGCTAATACAACACGTCTTCTATGGGCAGTTTTTGCCACTCAGCGGCGGTGATTTGTTGGGCGATGATCTGATAATAGACTTTGTATGCAGGATGGACGTTGCCCATCAATAGATCCTTCATCGGCTCCACATATTTTCCAAAACGATAGGATAAATACAAGCGTTCATTGAGTTCGCCATAGACACCCATCGTTTCTAGTTGATGGGCAGCAATGAGGGTCTTATCCTTTTCTTTGGATAAATGCTGCAAGGTGAGAAGCTGCCAGTTGACTAACCTCAGATCCCCTATAGGCACGGCAGGAATGATCATTTCATCATCTGTATCCTGATAAACGGTGACAGCTTGGCGCCCACTGTTTGTCAGCTCAAAAGCCAAGTGATCCTGCCTCCTGAGCTGCTCAAGTTCCATAACGGGCGCTGCGTTCAATGTTTTATTTTTTAAAGCTTGGGCAATGACAAACAAATGAGGACGTGTTTCCACAGCAAGGACATTGTTTTCTTTGACAATTATTTTTGCCATCCCTTACTATCCCCCTATAAATGATTTGCTAGATCGAAGACATCCAAACGGATAGCCAGTTTTTTTCATTCTAATAGCGGCCTCTGGAGATGTCAATCAACTCCTGCGCGCGAATATGGCAGGGCTGTTTCCGCTTTTACACAGCTGGGGATTAGCAGAGGATCAGGCAGTGCATAATAGAGGAAGCTGGCACAAAATAATTTTATCGCCCAATATGAGAGAAATTTGCTTAAATCCTGGACACTGAGACCGTGTTCGTTGTATAATTATAAGTCAGTTAACACGATTATTGAGGTGAGAGACATGCTGGCTATTTTTGCAGCCCTGATCATCGGTGTGATCATCGGAGCGTTCGATCTGCTGCCGGCTCGAGGGTTTCGGATCATCGACAAATTGATGGGCGTGATCTTGTTTTTATTGATCTTTACGCTGGCAGTCGGTGTGGGCGCAGACGAGATGATCTTTGCCAATCTGAGCACGCTGGGGCTAAAAGCGCTGCTTTTGACCATCGGCGCCATCGTCGGCAGTATTGTTTTGTTGTATCTCGTCCAGCAAAAATGGTTCAGGGAGGAGCGATAGGATGACTCTACTCGTCATTGCCGCAGTGGTCCTGGGCGTTTTAGTGGGACGACTGGGGATCTTTGCGGAGTTTTTTGCCTTGGCTGATCAGGCCAGCAGCTGGCTTTTATGCGCGCTTCTCTTGGTCGTCGGCATCGGTCTGGGTCAAAATAAAGAAGTATGGCAGAAGTTGTTTCATATGGGCTGGCGGGTGGCGATGATCCCGCTGGCAGTAGCGCTGGGTTCTCTGGCCGGCGCAGCGGTGAGCGGTCTGTTTTTGGACATGCCCGTCCATGAGGCCATGACCGTGGGCGCTGGTTTTGGCTGGTACAGCCTGTCAGGGCTGATGATCAGCCAGATGGGCAATGTGGAATTAGGCGCAGTAGCGCTGCTTTCCAATGCCTTTCGGGAGATCATCGCTATGCTGATCATTCCGCTGGTGGCGGCCAAGGTCGGCAAGATCGCCGCGATCGCTCCGGGAGGCGCGACCGCTATGGATACCACCATGCCGTTAGTGAGCAAGGCATGCGGCCACCATGTGGCATTATTGGGCTTTATCAGCGGGGCGATCTTGACCGCGCTGGTGCCCGTTATCGTACCGATCATTTATCAGCTGGGCTGAGCGCAGCTGACGATTTTATAGACGAAAAGATGGAGGATGGGAAATGAATCTTGTCAAAGAGGTAATGGAGACTTTGCGCAGCGAAGTAGCGCAGAGCGTGGCGAAGGCCAAAGAAGCAGGCAAACTGAATTATGAAACGTGCCCCGATTTTATCATCGAGGTGCCCAAGGATAAAGACCACGGCGATTTCGCCAGCAATGTGGCCATGACCTTGACCAAGCAGGCCAAGATGAAGCCCCGCGACATCGCGCAGGCTATCGTGGATCAGTTGGATATGGAGGGCGGCGTAGTTGATCATGTGGAGATCGCAGGCCCTGGCTTTATCAATTTTTATCTTAAGCCCCAGTGGATCTACGCGATCCTGCCCGCTGTTCAGGCGGAGGATACAGCCTTTGGTTCCAGTGATATGGGCGCCGGTCAAAAGGTGCAGGTGGAATTCGTCAGCGCCAATCCGACAGGTCTTTTGCATATGGGCAATGCCCGCGGCGGCGCGCTGGGCGATTCGCTGACCAACTGCATGCGCATGGCTGGCTACGAAGTGTCCAAAGAATACTATATCAACGACGCCGGCAATCAGATCATCAAATTGGGCAAATCCTTGGAAGCCCGCTATTTCCAAGAGCTGGGTCAGACTGATTATCCCTTCCCGGAAGATGGCTACCATGGTGTAGACATCATCGACACGGCCAAGCATATTATCGCTGAAGTAGGCGATGCTTATACCCAGCTGTCCGAAGAAGAACGGCTGGCGAAAATGACCAAGACCGCTCTGGCGGAGAAATTGGCCGGCATCCAAAAAGGTCTGGCGGCTTTCGGCGTGGAGTACGACGTGTGGTTCAGCGAGCAGACGCTGCACGACAGCGGCGCGATCTTTGCCGTGGTCGATGAATTGGCCGAAAAAGGCTATGTCTACGAAAAAGACGGCGCGAAGTGGCTCAAGACCACCGAATTCGGCGACGAGAAAGACGAAGTTTTGGTGCGTGCCAACGGTATTCCCACGTATTTTGCCGCTGATATTGCATACCATAAAAATAAATTCGACCGTGGCTTTGAGCGCGTCATCAATATTTGGGGCGCAGACCATCATGGTCATGTGGCCCGCATGAAAGGTGCTATGCAGGCTTTGGGCTATGATCCCGAGCGGCTGACCATCATCCTCATGCAGCTGGTACGCTTGTACCAAAACGGCGAATTGGTGCGTATGAGCAAGCGTACCGGCCAGTTCGTCACCTTAGAAGAGTTGATCGAAGAGGTCGGCAAAGACGCTGCCCGCTACTTCTTCGTCATGCGTAATCCTGACAGCCATCTGGATTTCGATTTGGATCTGGCGAAGAAAGAATCCAGCGACAACCCCGTTTATTACGTCCAGTATGCGCATGCTCGCATCTGCAGCATCCTGAGCGCCGCCGGCATGGACGTGCCTCAGGCAGAGAGCGTTGATCTCACTGTGCTCACCCATCCGGCAGAACTGGATCTCATCCGCAAGATCGCTGATCTGCCGCAGGAGATCGCCTCTGCTGCCGCAGACCTGGCGCCCTACCGCATGGCGCGCTATGCCACCGACCTGGCGACCCTTTTCCACAGCTTCTACAACAACTGCAAGGTGCTCACCGACGATCAGGCGCTGAAAGCCGCTCGTCTGGTCCTGGTCGATGCAGCCCGTATCGCCCTGCGCAATGTCCTGACGCTGCTCGGCGTCTCTGCACCCGAACGTATGTAATCCTACCTCTGGGAGGCTAAGCAAACCATGGTTATGAAAGCAAGAGTCATCACAGAAGCCGACCGGCAGGTTTTTGACGATTATATCGCCAGCGTGCCCAAAGGCCACATCCTCCAATCCTACGAATGGGGCGAAGTCAAAGCCCGCACCGGCTGGGAAGCGATCCGCCTCTTGGTCGAGGAGGACGGCAAACCAGTGGCCGCTGTAAGTCTGCTCAAACGCAAGATCCCCGTCATCGGCATGAGCATCTTCTATGCACCCCGCGGCCCTGTCTGGGACATCACCAATGAAGACGTCTTCGATTTTCTGCTAGCAGAGATCAAAGCGCAGGCCAAAAAGCATAAAGCCATCTTCCTCAAGATCGATCCCGATATCAAAAGCAGCGACGAAGCATTTCACCAGATGCTCCTCAAGCGCGGCTTCAAAAGCGCAGAAGTCGGCGAAGGGTTCGAAGGCGTGCAGCCCCGCTATGTTTTCCGACTGGACATCACCCCTGACGAAGAGACCCTTCTGGCCAACATGCACCAGAAGACCCGCTACAATATCCGCCTGGCCGGACGCAAAGGCGTGACCATCAAAGAGGGCACCAAAGACGACCTGCCCGAGTTTTACCGCATCCTCAAAGAGACCTGCGAACGAGACAAATTCCTGGTGCGCAGCTACAGCTACTTTGAAGACATGTGGACCTATCTCGTCGAGCGCGGCCTAGCCAAGATCTTCATGGCCGAATACGAAGGCCAATATATCGCCGGTACCTTAGCCCTCATTTTCGGCGAAAAATGCTGGTACCTCTACGGCGCTTCCAGCAATGAGCACCGCAACGTCATGCCCAACTACCTTATCCAGTGGACCATGATCCAGTGGGCCAAGGCCAACGGCTGCACCCTCTACGATTTCCGCGGCGTGCCCGGCGATGTAGGCGAAGACCATCCGCTCTACGGCCTCGTCAAATTCAAGCGCGGCTTCAACGGCGAATACACCCAATTCGTCGGCGAGTTCGATCTCGTCTACAAGCCCTTCTGGAATTGGTTCTGGAATACCTTCGAGCCCATCTACCAAAAGCTCGTCCGCAAACGCATCGCTGCCAAAAAGAAAAGATCCGCTCAGTAAAGCCCCGACGGCTGCCTGATGGATAAAAAAGAGCCCCTCTCACCATGAGAGAGGCTCTTTTTGCCTTGTTCCAGTAATGGCTGCAAAAAGAGGAATCGATAGAAGAAGCGCACTTCCATATGGTACAATAAGGCCAAGCAACTATTTGGGGGATTCAGATGAAAATAAAGGGAGGGTATCATGCTCACGGATCTGAAATTTTGGATAGACTTAGCAGGAGTGGTGATGGAGGTCATCCTGCTGGCATACTTTATGCATATTTTATTGGGACCGATGCGTTTTCCGTGGTATATAGGCGCAGCAGCTTATCTGGCTTTGGGCGGCTGCCTTTTGGCGATTTCTTATGGTATCGAGCTGTCCTACGGACGAACGATCTGCTACCTATTGCTGATCTCGTGCTCAACAATACTTTTTTATCGCGGACAGTTTTGGACAAAATTTTTTGCGGGTTTTTGTTATATCTTGATGGTATCCATGCTGGAATATGTCATGCATGCGCTCCTCATCTTGGTACATGGCAGGATCTATGTAGCAGGCCGTGGTGATCTGCAGGAATATATTTTAGGGCTGTCCATTTCCAAATGTTTGGCGCTCACTCTGACCCAGTTTTTAGCGGAATGGATCAAGAAGTCCCGCTGTCCCCAAGGCAGATTGTCGCTGCAAAATTTTTGCTTGCTGCTCGGCTTTCCACTGATCACGATCCTGACATTTTTTGTGCTGGATTATGCTTTCATGCGTAATAATGATCTTACAGGCATGCTGATCCTTTTGGTGATCACCATTTTATTTTTGGTAGCGGATATCGGCATTTTTGTGTTGTTCAACCGCTTGACGGAGACTGCCCGCTTAGAACAGGAGCATGCAGTAGCCAAGCAGCAGATCGCCAGTCAGCAGCAATATTACGAAGCTCTGGCGGCCAAAAACCAATCGCTGAGGCAGTGGAACCATGAGATCAAAAATGCCTTCGTCGTTATCGCGGGTTATATCCAACACGGTCAGCTGCAAGAATCGCTGGATTATATCAAGAAGACAGAAGGTTACCTCAGCAGCACGATGCAAACGATCACAGGCAATATCGCGCTGGATGCTGTATTAGATAATAAGCAGCAGCTGGCCGAGTCTTTGGGCGCAGAACTCAAATGCACGATAGCCCTGGCACAAACGATCCAGATCGAAGTTGCAGACTTGGTCGTCGTACTGGCAAATGGCTTGGATAATGCCTTGGAAGCAGTTGCTAAACTTCCCGAACCAGCAGGTAAAGTGATCACCTGTGATATGATCTTGCAGCATAATTGGTTCAAGATCGTTATCACCAATCCTATCCAGCAGCGAGTCAATGTGGAAAAGGATGCACTGCCCACGCAGAAGAGAGATACCCTGCGCCATGGTATTGGCCTGACCAATGTCAAAGCGATGGCTGAAAAACACCATGGCCAGCTGAAATTGCACTGTGATGATGAGCGGTTTACTTTTATGGCAGTCTTGGCGAATGAATGACCGTTCATGACAAGCTTTTGACCATTTGAGGCGGAATTGTGGACAGGGTTGGCAATGATATGCTAGGATAATGGAGCAGATAATCAAACAGACTGTCTGGCTGGTGAGATGCAAGCTTTTGGTATTTTGGCTATCGTAGGAGGGGACGATCGTGGCGAAAAAAGTGCGGCGTTATGTTGTTGGGATCGGATTGGCTGTTTTGGCGGCTGCGGCTGTGTTCGTGCTATCAGTGATCGATTGGCCGACAGAAGAGGAAAAAGCGATCAGACAAATGGCAGTAGAATATTGCCAAGCGATCCAGTCGGCGGAGACTCTTGGAGACGCATGGGAACTAACAGATAAGAATTATGATGAAGCAGAATTCCATGTGGTGAGTATGGAAGGCATTAGGAAAGAAAAAGTGGGTCCGGCTGAAATAAATGGCGACGCTGCTTTAGTCGGTGTTACACGTTACTACGATAATGGAGAAAAAAAGATCGGCTATATTTTCTTCAAAAAAGTTGATGGGGAATGGAAAATCGAACTTCCAGGAAAATAGACCGGCTTCGGCTGGTCTGTTTTTTTGTGTGCGGAAAAGCCGCTCATGACAAGCTTTTGACCGCTTGCGCATGATTTGTAGAAATATCCGGCTGGGGTATGCTAGACTGAGCATATCGTAATGCAATGGTGCAAATGAGCAGCTTTAACTGATCATGTATTGCTGGCAGTTGTAGAGTGAGTCTATGACTGCCAGTTTTTTTAAGGAGGCGAAGCCAATGGAGCGTATTGTGCTGCAGAATGTGAGTAAACGATTTTCTAAGCAGTTGACGATTTTAAATGCAGTCAACTATACTTTTGAAGCTGGGAAATTTTATGGCATTATTGGAGATTCGGGAGTTGGCAAGACAACCCTTTTGCAGATACTTGGAACACTGGATGAACCGACCGAGGGGAAAATATTGATTGATGGGCGCGATATAAAAAGGCTTGGGATCAAGGAACGGGCTGAGTTACGTAACAAGCAGATAGGGTTTGTCTTTCAGTCGTTTTTTCTTAATGCGAATTTGACAGCAGTAGAGAATGTGATGATGCCTATGCTGATATCAGCAGGATTTGCTGAGTGTCAGAAGCGAGCAGAACAATTGCTGGAGCAAATGGGGCTGGGCGGCCGACTGTCTCATTTTCCAGCGCAATTATCGGGTGGAGAACAGCAGCGTGTGGCTATAGCGCGGGCTTTGGTCAACAAACCAAAGATCATTTTAGCTGATGAACCTACTGGTAATCTGGATGAAACCAATGAGGAACATGTGATCAATATTTTGCAGGCATTAGCAAGAGAAGGGATAACTGTGGTGATGGTCACGCATAATAAGCAGCTTCTGTCAAAAGTAGACCAGATATT
>CABVBB010000073.1 GCA_902496505.1 uncultured Peptococcaceae bacterium | reverse complement strand
CATATTCATTATAAGGTGGTATGGTCTTGGGGCAGGGGCCGTCGATAGCTGCTGCCTTGCGCCCTGCCACGCGGTAAAACCAGCCTTGGCGTCCCAGCAGCCGTCCCACAGCACCTGCCGCCGCAGCCAAAAGGATGCGTAGGCGGCCGCATTCCATGATGGCCATGGTCATGGTCTCTGGCATGGATAAGCCGATGCCATAAGCACTCTTATGCACGAAGTGGCTGAGAAAGATGCCCAATTTGCTTGGCCGGATAGCTTTTAGCGGGATAGCCCGCCCTTGGGTGCAGGCCACCATTTTCTCGGAAATAAAAAGGATGTCCCCCTTCTGCAAATACGGCGCTGCATAGGTCTTGACGATCTCTTCCAGGTCATCAGCCTGTGTCACCAGCGGCGTACGAATGGCCCAGCGGTAATAATCCGCTCCCTCTACTGTGATCTTTTCCGTTTTGTCTTCATTGATCTGCAATCCTTTTTCCATGTTAAGTCCTCCCTCTGCATAAATGCCTGCCTTGACGGCGATACTTTTAAAAACCACTGTCAGAAGCCTGCACACTTCTTCCAGACACTTTCCCGGCGCTCATTTAATTCCAATAGAATTATTCGTGCTTCTCACAGTCATTTCAACTCTGCTGCGAATTCCTCTAAAATGAGGAATGTGTTCTTGACTGAACAAAGCTAACAGGAGTGATGATATGGATCCCATTGATTATCGTCTGATCGGACAAAAAATACGCCGTGCCCGCCAGGATCTGCACCTTTCACAGGAGCAGCTGGCCGAAACCTGCGATCTATCCGCCTCATTTCTCGGCCATATCGAGCGCGGCACCCGCAAAATGTCTTTAGAGACCTTTGCTGCTCTGTGCGCTGCCCTGCGTCTTGCCCCCAATTATTTGTTGGCCGCACAGTCCAGCGACAGCACCGATACCTATACCATTGACCTAGATGCCCTGGCCACCGATGACCCCGCCAAAAAACAGCGCTTCATCAATGCTGTCAATGCTCTGGCCGCTGGTATCGATCAGCTCTAAACTCTCCAGCTTGTCCCCTAGATGCCCCTCAGCCGATCAAGTGGCTGAGGGGCATCTTTTTATCCCTCTCGTCAGCAGATCCTGTTCTCATTGTAGCTGTATTAATTCTTTTAGTCAATATTTTTGACTTCTAATGGAATTATTTTCTGCTTGTCAACACAAAAAATCCCTTTCTGCTGATCTTGGCCTGCTCTTAGCATAGCCCATCAGAGAAAGGGATTTTTTGCTGCTTTCTAAACATTATCTTACGAATTTATGACGTTTGGCGTCTGGCTGTCATTTTGAGGCAAGAGGACGGTAAAAGTGGTCCAGAGGTCTGCACTTTGTGCAGTGATCTCTCCGCCATGGAGCTCGATGATCTTTTTGGCGATGGCCAAGCCCAAGCCGCTGCCGCCGCTGGTACTGGAGCGCCCTTCGTCCACCCGATAAAACTTTTCAAAGATACGCTGGAGCTTGTCTGGAGGGATGGTCACGCCGTAATTGCTGAACTGGATACGGACGTTTTCGGCGTCTTGATACAGCCCGATGCGCAGCGGACTATCCGGCTCACTATAATTGACCGCATTGCGCAGGAGATTGTCAAATACGCGGGCCAATTGCTCACCGTCAGCCACGACTGTGCACCGCTCTTCTGGCAGCTCCAGATCCAGATACAAGCCTTTTTCCGTCAATAGCGGATAAAACTCTTCTCCCACCTGTTCCAACATGACCTTGAGGTCGATGGTCTGCTGGACAAGCTCGATACTCTGCGCATTGAAGCGGGTGATCTCAAACAATTCCTCCAGCAGGAATTCCATGCGCTTGGCTTTGTCGTGGATGATGTGGACATAGCGGCGGCTGGTCTCCGGCGGCAAGGTCTCTTCCTCCGTGAGCAGGCTGCTGTAGCCAAGGATAGAGGTCAGCGGCGTTTTCAGATCATGCGCCAAGTAGACCACCAGATCATTCTTTTGGCTCTGCGCTTCCTTGGCTGCGAATTCCCGCTGCTGCAGCATATACTTGATGTTGTTCAGCGTGATCTCCATCGGCTTGAGTTCTGACGGCAGGCTGACCAAGGCGTCTTTTTCCACAAAGACTGCTTCGATGGCCGCCTCGATCTGGCGCATATATTTGGTATAGCGGCGAATGACCCAATAAACGGCAAACAGGATCAAGATGATGTAGCCTGCGGCAATGATAAAGGTCTCATTATCCGAAAATATTTTGTAGTACCAGCTGGTCGCTGTCCAAAATTCGATATGCAATAGGCTGCAGACATAGAGAAAAAAGTCCGCAAAGCGGCCGCTGTCTACGACAAAATAGAGCACGCAGATCCCGATCAGGATCGCGATAAAGAGAGCTGCTGCCACTTGCAGCAGCATTTTCACGGTCAGCGCTGTATAGCGATTTTTCATAAGGTTCTCCTTTTATCAATCGATCTTGTAGCCGACACCCCAAACGGTCTTGATAAATTTGGGATTGCGCGGTTCCTCGTGCATTTTTTCCCGCAGACGGCGGATATGCACCATGACCGTATTATTGCTGTCCAAATATTTTTCCTGCCAGACCTGCTCAAAAAGCTCCTCTGAACTGATGACCCGGCCGCGGTTTTTGCACAAAAGCCACAGTATCTCAAATTCTGTAGGCGTCAGCCGCAGCGGTTTATCATACAAGGTGACTTCATGGGTCTCATTATCGATCACGAGCCCATTGATCTCGATGACATGGGCTTCCTCTCCCTGTTCCTTCAGCTGATAGACCAGATAGCGCCGCAGCTGAGCCTTGACGCGGGCAACTAACTCCAAGGGATTGAACGGTTTGGTCAGATAATCGTCCGCACCATTGGCCAAACCAGTGATCTTGTCCAGATCGCCGGTTTTGGCTGTCAGCATAATGATGGGAAACACCGCTTTTTCCCGAATGCGCCGGCACAGCGTCAGCCCGTCCATTCCCGGCATCATAATATCGATGATGCCCAGATCAGGCTTCACCTTCTCATAGCCTGCCAAAGCCTCCAGCGGCGAATAATATTTGACGACCCGATACCCTTCGTTTTCTAAGCACACTTCCACCAGGTCAGCGATCTCTTTTTCATCATCGACGACCATCACACATGGTTTTTCCATTGACAAGCTCCCCTTTGCCTGCTTTTTTAGCTTCATTATAACGTAAAATTTCTCTTTAGCCAGCCTCCCGGCATCAAACGTAAGAAAATCTTCACTTTCTCTGGTAAAACTGCATTTTTTCACAAATCTTAGTTGACAATCGATAGACAATGTCTATAATAGTACTAGTGAGTTTTCAAAAACTCGTCAGTACTCGAGGTGTAAACATGGACCAACGCAAGGAATATATTTTGACTATGGCTACCGCCTTGTTTCTGGAGAAGGGCTTCCGCAATACTTCCGTTCAGGACATCGCTTTAGCCTGCAATATGTCAAAATCGACTATCTACAAGTATTTTTCGTCCAAAGAAGAGCTGGGCATGGGGGTAGCCCTTTTTATCAATGAACAGATGCTGGAAGCCTCCAGTGCTATTCGCCAGACCCCCAAGCTCAATGATTGTGAAAAACTGTTGGAGATCACCTACCTCTTCATCGATGACTTTTTGGGCAAATCCAAATTCATCGATACCTTGATGTTCTCCTTCCCGCCAGAGCAGAAGAAGCAGTATATGCCGCTCTTCTCCCGTCTCCGCGTTCGGCTGTACAATGAATTGACCCAGGCCATCGCTGCTGCTTTTGATATCAGCGAAGAGACTGCCGCTTGGGAATTGACGCTGAACTTTGCCGGTCTCCTGCGTGAGATCGCCTTTTTGGATCTGGAAAGCCATGATTCGCTGAGTCGGGCAGCTTTGGCCGATTTCATTCTGGACAGCTTGGCCGCTATCGCGCAGAAGCGCCGCGGCAAGGCTCAGCTGTTTTCGCCAGCCCATCTGGCCCTTTTGAAGGAACGTTATGCAGTGGATACGCCATTAGAAGAGAAGCTTTGCCCTCGGACGCGCTTACTAGAGGAACTGCGTCAGCAGATCACCCAGCAGCTGCCGCAGGATATGCGCAAAGATCTCTTAGAGGCCGTGGATACGCTGGAGCAGGAATGTCTCAAGCCCTCGCCCACACCACTTATGATCAACGCCCTTTGTACGTATTTGGCGCAGCATGATGCCCTAAGCGCTGCCGCCACTCGTCTCATGAATCTATACCAAGAATAGGAGTGAATCATTTATGAGTATTGCTAAAAACCCCAAGGTGGGTCACGTCAACACGACAGCGCTGTTGATCGTCATGCTTTCCGGTTCTTTTATCGCCACCTTGAACCAAACTGTTATCTCGCCAGCTTTGCCCAGCATCATGCGTGATCTCGGCATCACCGCCAGTGACGGCCAATGGCTGACCACTGCCTTTATGCTGGTCAATGGCATCATGGTCCCTATCACCGCTTATCTGATCAACAAATTCACCACCCGGCAGCTCTTCGTCGCAGCGATGCTCTTTTTTAGCGGCGGTACCACTCTGGCCGCTGTAGCGGGCAGCTTTTCCGTCCTTTTAGGCGGACGTATCCTGCAGGCTATGGGCGCTGGTATCCTCATGCCCTTGATCCAAACCGTCATCCTGCTCATTTTCCCCAAAGATAAACGTGGTTCCGCCATGGGCATGATCGGTATCGTCATGGCCTTTGCTCCCGCAGTTGGTCCGACACTGGCCGGCTGGATCGTTGACAGCTGGGGCTGGAACGCTATCTTCTCCATCATTGCCCCCTTGGGCTTCATCGACATCCTCTTCGCCTTTATCTTCCTCAAAAACGTCGGCGAGACCAGCGATCCTACCCTGGATATGCCGTCCGTCATCTTTTCTACCTTGGGCTTCGGCGGTCTGCTGTACGGCTTCAGTGTTGCCGGCAATATCGGCTGGACCCATCCCGAGACACTCCTCACCCTGCTGATCGGCGTCGTCTTCCTGGTGCTCTTTATCCGCAGACAAAACAGACTGGAAGAACCGCTTCTGCAGCTCAAAGTTTTCACCGTGCCTATCTTTACCTACTCCACGATCCTCGGTATGATCGTTAATGCTGCCTTGATCGCCGGTGGTATCATCATGCCGATCTATTTGCAGAGCGTCATCGGCTTCAAGGCCGTGCAGACTGGTCTGCTCATGCTGCCCGGTGCCGTTCTGATGGGCGTGATGAGCCCCATCACGGGTAAATTATTCGACAAATACGGCCCCCGCGGCCTTTCCCTATCCGGCTTGACCATCATGACGCTCGGCACGATGTTCTTCGTCTTCTGTGACGAAACGTTTGGCTTCTACACCTTGATGGCTGTCTATACCTTCCGTTCCTTGGGCATGTCTATGGTCTTCATGCCCATCACCACCTGGGGCATGAACTCCCTGGACAACAGCCTCATTGCCCACGGCGGTGCAGCCAGCAATACCATGCGTTCCATCGCTGGTTCCATTGGTACTGCTATCCTGATCACCATCATGACCATCGGCACCAACAGCCGTGCAGAATTGGGCTTTGTCCAATCTACCCTCTTTGGCATGCACGCCGCCTTCTTCTGCGCCACCCTCCTCTGCTTCGTTGCGCTGATCATCGCCTTCCTCTATGTCAAGGATGACGATGCCGCCAAAGAACGCCGCAGAAGACGGGAACTCTGCAAAGACTGCTATATTGAATGATCCCCCAGCTCGCTGCCTCCTTGCAGCGAGCTTTTTTGTTGGCCCCGCACCTTTATTTTTCAGCAAACATCTCCCAACAATATTGGCTATATTTCATTGGCTTTTTATGGTATGATGGAATCATAGTGCCTATTCAAAATAATAGAGGTGACCACTTTCATGAATACTGACCATTTAAAATATCTGATCGCTATTGGCAAGACCAAAAGCATGTCCCACGCCTCCGAAAGCCTCTTCATCACCCCCCAGGCGCTCAGCGTCGCTATCAAAAAGCTTGAGGAAGAATTAGGTATGCCGCTGTTGATCCGTTCCTCCACCGGCACTGAGTTGACCGAAAATGGCCAGTGGCTGGTCAGCTTATCCACCCATTTTTTTGATGAGATCGCCCTCCGGCAGACCCAATATCAGCAATACCTGCACGAAGTCCCAACCAAGCCCAGTGGGATCCTCGATCTGCTCATCAACAGCAGCGGCATCAATGAATCCCAATTAGGGGAACTTATTTGCGAGATCAATCTTCAAGAGCCTGACCTGCAGATCAATCTCAAAGAAGCCCGCCGAAAAGAAGTTGAAAATGCGGTCAAAGATGGTTCCTGCGAGCTGGCCTTTATTTATCGGACGAAGTACAACAAACAATACATCGACGAACTAGAAGAACCGCTTGTCTTTTATCCACTGCAAAAAGGCGCTCTCATGATCCTAGCGCACGAGAAACTTCCTTTTGCCAAGTTTGACAGCACCTTTCTTAAAAAAATCACCGATTATCCCATCTGCGCTTATGAACCTATCGATACCGACCGCAGCGTCGTTCAGCTCATGCATTTTGTAACCAATAAACCCCTTCAATATGCCGCCTGCAACAATTATGGCCTCTACCGCGCCAATCTTACCCAAGGCAACAGCATCGCCGTCACGGTCAAATTCCCTGGCGACGAGCGGCCGTTCAACTATATCGATGGCTGCCGCTGCATCAGTGTTCGCGACGACGTCCAGATCTATTTCGGTGCCCTGCGCCGCAAAGATGAGCTGCTCTCTGAAAACGCCACCTATTTTTGGCACAAGCTGCTGAGCATCTATCCACTCAATTAAAAAAGCCCACCCCGATCGACAGGGTGGGCTTTGCCCATTGGTCCACTTAGAATAAAACGCTGCTCAAAGGAATACCGACGGCCAAGAAAACGACTACTATCGCAACGCAGGCGATAGCGCCGTATTTGTAGATATCGGTCGGCTTGACCCAGCTGGAGTAGCCAAAAAGCAGAGAAGCAAACGGTGAAGCAGCAGGCGTCAAGTAAGCGATGTGGATGCTGACCAACATCATGGCCATGATCGGCATAGGGTTGAAGCCCATACTGACAGAGAAGCTGTAAATGACCGGACAAAACATCAAGCCTACAGTCGTATTCGCCATAAAGTTAGTCAAAATGACAGAGAGCACCACGATGATGCTGCACATGAAGACTGTTCCCTTACCAGCAAAGACTGGCCCTAAGACCGACAGTATCGTCTGAGAAACACCGGTATCGCTAGTCATCATAATGGTCGATAAGGAGAGCAGACCGGCGCTCAGAATGATCGTATCCCAAACCATACCTTTGCTGGCCGCACGGCTGAAGTCACAGATCGGCTGATCATCAATGCGTGTGATGCACATCAACGCCAGGATCAAGCCGATCGGCAGCGTCATGCCAAAGGTTGCTATATAAGCACCTAGCGGTGTAGCGGCCGGTACAAAGCCAATAGTACAATAAACGATACCGTATAAGCCATCACACATTTTTGCCGTTTATCCAGCTTCATGGTGCTTTTATCCACGATGGTATCATCGATATTGGCCATAGCGTCCACATCGATGCGGAAGCCGTATTTGCACAACAGGATGTAACCCGCGATGACGATCATCCACAATGCAAAGCTGAAGAAGGCATAGATGCCAAAGTTAAACGCATACGCCCCTTCTGAGATACCCTTGAGCGCCGCATTGACAAACAGCGGATTGCCTCTGAAAAGCCACGTTGAGGAAGAAGCCAGACCGCCGATACAAATACCCATGAACATAACAGTAGGATATTTGCTGTAAGGCGCGATATCAAACCGGCGGCAAGTCGTGATCAAAATGCTCCAGAAAACGATCATTGCTGGGAAAGACGAACCAAAAGCACCTGTAAACATCGTCCCGATGATCAAAAAATACGAATACAGCCAAGGCTTGCCTTTGACGATCTTGCGGCTGATCAGCCACGTTGCCATAGCCTCTGTGATCCGATTTTGCTCCAAAATAGCAACGAAAACGAAGAATAAGATCATCAGCCAGATGCTGTCACTGCCAACACCAGTAGCAATGATGGTCCCTGCCGGCGCTACACCAGTGATTGCCATTGCTGCCATGCCCAAGAGACACGGCCAGGCCGGTGAACAAAAACTGCAGCCATAGATCATTCCTAAAAGGATGCCCAAAATCTTCATCCCACTAACTGTCAAC
>CABVBB010000072.1 GCA_902496505.1 uncultured Peptococcaceae bacterium | reverse complement strand
GGCAAAACGGTGCCTGCAAAAACCGTTTTGCCGACTGCTGTCAAACACACGACCACAAACAGCGCCCTCCTCTGCCGAATAGAGGAGGGCGCTGTTTTACTGTTCCAGCAGCTGTTTTTCCGCCAGCAGGTTTTTGAGCTCGGCGAGCAGGACATTTTCGGCGCGGGTGCAGGTGCGCTGATTGTAGAGGAGATACGTCTGCCAGCTGGTCATTTGCAGCGGTTCGTGGAAAGGCAGCACTTTGAGGAAGGGATAATGGGGCTCATACGTCGCTTTGCCCAGCGGCAGGGCGGCCAGGGCGATCACGGCATTTTCCGCCAGCAGCTGGAAAATAGACAGCCGGTCCAGATAGAGCAGCGGCGTGCGGGTAAAGGGCTGCTTCAAAAAATCATTGGCCACCAGCGTTTCCCAAGAGAGGTTTTCCAGCACCACGATCTGTTCGTCAAAAATATCCGTCAGCGCGAGCGGCGTCTTTTGGCAGAGGGGGTGCGCCTGATTGGCCAGGAGCACCACATTGGTCTCGGAGAGCGGCAGCATGACGATATCGCGGTCGCAGCTTTTGTACGCGCCGGGGTAGATGCAGCCCACGGCAAAGCTGCACAAATGCTTGCGGATGGCATCCACCAGATTGGGCAGATCCATGGTGCTGTCCAGAAAATGCAGGTCCATCTTGGGACAGGCCTGTTTGAAACGTTTGAGGATGTCTGGAATGAGGAAATGGTACGCCGGTCCGATGTAGAGCGTGATCTCTCCGGCCAGGCTGTCGATCTCCTGCGCATAGTTTTGGATATTGTCAAGGCCCGAGACCACTTCCCGCATCATGGCGAGGAGCCGCTCTCCATCCGGCGTGGGCACGATGCCCAGATTGGAACGGTTGAAAAGCTGGACGCCGACCTCTTTTTCAAAGTCATTGAGCAAGGTGCTCAGCGCAGGCTGTGAGACAAACAAATTGCGGGCTGCCTGCGAGATGGAGCGGCATTTCTCGATCTCCAGGATCTGCCGCAGCTGGGTGATGCGCATACGATCCACTCCTTTTGATAAGCTATAGGCATTATTCTCTTTTTGTTATGGGAATCCTGCTGGACATAATGATTTACTTATATGGGTATGTGCAAACTGGTATAAGTGCCATAAGCCGTTCCATGGTACAATAGGGCAAATGACAAAAAGTTCTTATCTATTCGCATAAAGGAGTGTAACCCCTGTGAGCAAGACCCCGTTAAAACTGGAATGCGCGCAGAATAAGCTGGGCGTCAAAGGCACGATTGCTTTTATCATTCTGGCGGACATGTTCATCCCGCTGTCTACTGATATGTATCTGCCTGCCCTGCCTACTATGAGCGAGCATCTGAACACCAATGCCTCTTTAGTCAATATCACCGTCACCGCCTTTTTCGTCGCCTATGCCTTAGGCATGCTTTTCTGGGGGCCGCTGAGCGATAAATTCGGCCGCCGCAGGATGCTGCTCGTGGGTTTCGGCGTTTATCTGGCCGGCAGCGCCCTCTGCGCCGCCGCACCCAATATCGAAGTGCTCATTGCCGCCCGCATGCTGCACGGTATCGGCGCGGCCAGCGTCACCGCTATTTCTATGGCCATCGTCAAAGACTGCTTCAGCGGCCGTATTCGCGAGCAGGTCCTAGCCATCGTACAGACCTTATCCGGCATCGGCCCCATCATGGCGCCGGTCTTGGGCGGCTGGCTGCTGCTCATCACCGACTGGCGCGGCGTGTTCGAGCTGCTCTTCGCCTTCGGCGTAGTGGGCTTTATCCTCACGCTGCTTTTTGAAGAGAGCCTGCCCGTGAGCGGCCGCTACAAAGGCAGCTTCTGGCGTGTCTTTGGTCAGCTGGGTGTGGTGCTCAAGAACAAAAGCTTCTTCTGGGTGACATTGATCTTTGCCCTGCACATGCTGCCCTTTTATGCTTATATCGTGCTGTCCTCCTACATCTATGTTGACGGCTTCGGCACCACCGAGCAGGTGTACAGCTACTTCTACGCGTCTACGGCCCTGATCTCCATGATCGCGCCCTATCTCTATATCAAATGCTTTGCCGATTTCAGCAAAAAACGCTTTCTGACCATCTGCTTCACCTTCCTGCTGATCTCTGGCCTGGCCGTCCTCACGATCGGACAATTTTCACCTTGGCTTTTCTGCGGCTCGTTCCTCATCTTCTTCTTTGCCAGCAATTTGTTCCGGCCGCTCTCGACCAACGTCATCCTGGAACAGCAGGAACACGACATCGGTTCCGCTTCCTCCGTGATGAATATGAGCTTCAACTTCTTTGGCTGCCTGGGGATGCTCTTGGGCTCTCTGCCCATGCACAACTCCATTTTGCTTTTGGGCGGCGCCATGGCGGTCTGCTCCCTCTTGGAAGTCGTCCTCTGGCTGTGGCTCATGCGCTCCCCTATCGCCGTCAAAGGCGTCAAGTAAGACCTTTTATCAACATCACCTACCCAAAAAGGCTATTGCCGCGGAAATATCTCCGTGAGCAATAGCCTTTTTGGGTGCGCAGAATAAGGCAGTACACGCAATAAAAGGGGATAGAAAGAAAAATGACCAGCCCTGTTGGGTAAAAATGCGGGGGCTGTGTAGTATGATAGTCTCTAGGGGGTGAGGCGCGAGATGGCCACACATAAGCAGGTGTTCACATTGCGTCTGGATGAGACGACCTATCAGAAGATCAGCCATTTGGCAAGGGCGGAACGCCGTTCGATGACCAATTATATTGAATACGTTCTGCTAGAGCATATGACGAAAATGGAAAATAAACAATGTGAGCGCATAGGCAGGGAGCCGAGACCATAAAAGGCTATTGCCGCGGAAGATTTTTCCGTGAGCAATAGCCTTTTTGGGCTGTTCTATTTAAAGAAGGTGTGCGGCCAAGTATTGGGCAAGAAAATCATTTAGGCTCAAGCCCGACTGTTCTGCGGCTTGAACAAGCTGCTGATAGTCATCGTCTGTCAAAGTAAGGTGCAGATCGACCTTATGCAGCGGCGGCAGATCTATGGGGACGGCATAATAAACAAAGTGTCCCAGCGGGTACAGCTGCCATTTCGCCAAGGGCGTCTGCGTCAGCGGTTCCAGGGGCGGGTCGATCAGTTCATACGCGTTTGAGCCGAGGGGCACGATCTCAGCGGACGTTATGTCGTAAGCATAACCTTGAGAGGTGAGATAGTCACCGATCAGGCGGCGGGGATCGTTTACGAATTGCATACTAGCCATGGTCAGGCTAAAAAGCAGGAGCGTCCCGATCAAAAATAAAAGAGGCCGTGACAGCTTGCGAAGCGGGGCTTGCCAGTCGAGGGTCTTCATCCTTTAGGACAAAGTGGTGCGAGAGAGGCATCGACCATGATCTCGCCGCGTTCCTTTTCGATCTCTGCGATATGCCGCAAAAGAACATATTCGATATAGTTGCTCATAGAGCGATGCTCCGCAGTGGCTAAATGGCCGATTTTTTGGTAAGTCCCTTCGTCCAAACGCAGCGTGAAAACTTGCTTGTTCGTTGTCATATCGCACCTCCCCCGGGGATATGGTCTTATTATAAGACAGCGTGCAGCAATTAGATACTGCCACCCTGCCAGCAAGGTGATGGCACTTTTCGTGCGGACTGTGCGGGATTTTGCGCAAAAGGCTTTTCCGGCGGGGGATTTGTGCGTATAATGGGAGGCAGAAAAGTTGGAGGAGTGGGTGATATGAAGCAGGATAAGGGTATTACAATGATCACGCCGGAGGTGAGGGCGCAGGTGCAGGCTGTTTTGGCAGAGGCTGGGCGGATGGTCATCGGCGCAGGCTGGGGACTGTCGTATGCGGCGGGGCTGGCCGGGCCGGATACAGCGCTTAGTGAGGCATTCGCACCGCTTAAGGAAGCGGGGCTGGCGACGTATGCTCAGGCGGAGGCAGCGCTGGAGACGAGTGATGAGCGGTACTGGGGCTATTGGTTCCGCCGCATCAAGGAGCTGCGTTTTACCATGGGGCGCAGTGCGGTCTATGACGATCTGCTCGCGCTGGTGGCTGACAAGGACTATGCGGTGATCACGTCCACTGTGGACGGGCTGTTTTACAAGAGTTCGTTTGAAGAGCGGCGTATTTATCCAGTGCAGGGCGATCTGAGCCGTTTGCAGTGTGCCCAGGGCTGCACAGCGGAGACGTATTCTGTGCTGCCGTATCTGCGCAAGGCGCTGTCCGCCATCGACGACGAGACGCTCGTACTGCCTGAGGCTTTGCGGCCGCGCTGTCCGCACTGCGGCGCGGCGCTGGCGCCCAATATCAGCAGTACGCCTCATTTCTGCCACGCACCTTATCAGGAACAGGCGCGGCTGGTGAATCACTATCTGCGCGACACGGAGGCGGGGCCTTTAGTGCTCCTAGAAGTGGGCGTAGGCTACAGCGAGCCTAATCTGATCCGCTTCCCCTTTGAATTTTTGACCGAAAGCCGCCAGGATGTGACGCTCATCCGCATCAATGACCGTTATCCCCTCTGCGCGGAGGAAAACCGCACCAAAGCCATCTGCATCGGCTTGGATGCCGCCCAAGCCCTGCACGAGCTGGCTGGGCGGTAAATAGAAAAAGCCCCCATCGGCAGCGATGAGGGCTTTTGGTCATGTGCGCAATTTGTCGCAGGCGATGGCGATCTGCGCGGGTGTGGGCGTCCAGGAGAAGTGGATCTCGATGATCTGGTCCGGCCAGCAGATGAGATAGGTGTCCAGCATGGTGTCGCTCCAGTGCAACTGATAGGCTTCTTCGGCCTGCCAGGGCGCAGCGTCTATGGGAAAGTAGGAGTCGCGAAAGCGCAGATCGTCTTGGACGACGTCTTGATGGGCGTCGAGCATAGCCTGTTTGAGCAGGGGGTACAGGGCGGTCATTTTGGGCGTGACGACGGTGTAGGTCAGATCGGGTATGTGGTGGCGTGATTCGGTGAGGAGCGGCCGCTGGCTGTAGGTGGTGCGCGCAAGCAGGAGGGTTTCGTCGTGTTCCTGCCGCTTGGACCACTGGGCGTTCACCGTCATGAGGTCTTCGATGGCTAGCGGCAGGGGATCGTCATAAATATCCCACGTCATATTGTCGTACGTATAGGTGTCTATGAGGGTGCTGCCGCTTGGCAGATGGATACGGCCGCTGATAACAGCCGCAATCGCTGCAACATTCAAGAGGAACATCAAAAGGACGACGCTGGCAATGGTGACCACTTGATTGACGCTGCGAGATACGCCTTTTTTCTTGAGGTGCTGCTTGATGCCATAGGCGGCCAGTGAGGTCAAAGCAACGACTAGCAGTGCGATCACGATGACCGCTAGAGAAGTGTTGATGCTGGCCAGGATCAGCAGCAAAAAGAAGAGGGACAAGAGCCACAGCAGCCAGCCAGCTTTTTTGCGGCTTTTGACGGGCAGGAATACGCCGTTTTCGGCCGCTTTTTTGGCTTTGGCGTACCAGGAGAAGCAGGCAACGATCTCTATCAGGCTGATCATGAGCATTTCCAGCCAGAAAGGGACAAAATAAAGCTGAGTACCGCTCGAGAGAAAATCGATAGGGTCTTGGCGGAACAGGGCGAACTGGGACAGGCAGACGACAAGCACCAGAGCCAGGCTGATCAGCTGAGGAAAGAGGACGGCCTTTTTCATGGCGCGGTGGATGTTTTCTACCTGCGTGAGGGGATCGGTCTCTATAGGAACAGCATTGGGCTGGGCGCTGTAAAAGATCTGCATACTGCCGAAACGTGCGGCAAGCTGCCAGCCGTCCAGGGCGCAGAATTCTTCTTTTGTCAGCTGTTCATCGGTGGGGGCGGGATCAAAGTCGGAAGCATCGGGAAAATAGGTCACAGCAAAACGCAGCTTCTGCGGCGGGATCTGGCGGTAAGTCCAGAATAAGCTTCCGGGCTTATCAAACATCCAGCCTTGGGCGGCCATTTCCTCAAGTTTATGCTGGATAGCGGGCGGATCGTAAAAGGAAAAATTGGCAAAGCATCGTTTGATCTCTTTCATGGCTGCGCCTCCTTGGGGAAGATGTGTTCATAATCGGCCATCTGACAGCGCAGCCGCTCATATTCTCTGGTGAGCATTTGCTGTCCTTTTTCGGTGAGGATATAGCTGCGGCGGCGGCCTTCGGCTTTGGTCTCGCGGATGATCTCTTGGGCGGCAAATTGCTCCAGCAGATCGTAGAGCGTGCCGGAACCGATGTTGACGCGGCCGTTGGTCATTTGGCGCACCATATCCAGGATATCCATGCCGCGGCATTCCTGATGCAGGCAGAGCAGGATGTAAAACATCTGCTCAGTGAGGGTCTTGAATTTTTCTCTGGGCATGATCAGCCTCCGTTTCTCGAATATCGAGTTTAGTAAGCTCATTATAACTCGATATTCGAGAAAAGAAAAGGGCAATATTTTCGGGCAGCATGAACAAGCGCCACATGATTCATCCATGCGGCGCTTGCTGTTCACGCTGGGCTGTCCAGTTCGTCTTCAAAATACCGTCTGCTGCTGTCTTGCAGGAGATAGAAATAAGCTTGTCGTTTAAAATGCCAGCCAATGGTGCGGATGGTGCTGACCCGTTCGGGATGGGCGCGGGGAGTGACCTTTTGACCCCAGTGGAAGCGGGGCGGATCGGTTAAGGGACGCACCTTATCCGGTGTCAGGAGACGATCTGCACAGGGCGCAAGCAGGCGCAGGCCGTCGGCTGTTGGTTCGTATTGGACGACGGTTTGGAACAAGCCGTCAGTGATGAGATCAGCATCTAAGCAGACTCCCCACATGAGCTCGACCTCCTTTTGTTAATCCTCTTGGGCGATAGTTTGACCGATGGCCGTGAGCAGGCTGTGTTCGCCGGCAGCGTCTTGGGTGACTTCCCAGATCATCACACCGCCGAGATTTTTGCGGGCGTAGTCGGTCTTTTGGGCGATGGTGGCGCAGCCGTTGTACCAGACGTCCATGCCGTTGTAGCTCGTGTGGTCGTTCTGCCAAGCGTCAGGCACACTCCTAAGGATGTCGCCGTAGGCTGCCCAGCTGGGGCGGGCGTAGAAGGGCACGCCCAGCACCACTTTGTCCGCAGGGAGATGGCGGGTCTCGCGCCAGTAGGTGCCGCAGTTCACGGCAAACTCAAAGGACGAATGCCGCTGGCCGTCGCCGCCGTCGTAGGCCATGATGTTGATGTAGTCCACGGCACTGAGCACCGCGTCACTGTGAGCGGCCGCATCGTAGTAAATATTGCCGTCAGCGGTCGCGCCGCTGAGTACGGCGGCAGAGAGCAGCTTGCCCTCCGCGTGCAGACGGTCGGCCAGATCCAGCATCAGCGCTTCGTACGCCTGCGCACTGCCGCCGTCGACGCGGGGATGCTCCCAGTCCATGTCCACGCCGTCGAAGCCATATTGGTCACACATGGCCAAGATAGCGTCGGCAAAAGCGGCGCGCTTTTCCGCTGTGGCTGTAGCAGCCACAAAAGTGGCTTCCAGCGGCGTGTCATTGTAGCTCCAGCCGCCGACGGCCAGCAGCACTTTGCAGCCAGCGGCGTGAGCGTCGCGGATGATCTGCTGCGCCTGCTGAGCATTATCCAAAGGCCGCAGCCCGCCCTCTTGCGTGGGAATAGCAAAAGCGTAATTGACGTGGGTCAGCACATCATAGCGCAGCTTGCTCGTATCCTCTTTCCAAGCGGGATAATAGCCCAATACTTTGAAATCGTCTCGTTTGCCCACGGTGGGATCAATGGCTGGAATGGGCGACGGCGCAGGCAGCATGCTGTCTGCTGCCACCAGCGTATCCTCCCAGACGTCGGCTTGGCCCGGTGTTTCACCCTGAGTCCACCATTTGGCGCGGTAGATCTTGCCGCCAAAGACCACCTCCATGCCGCCCGTGTACACTGTTTCTTTATCCCAGGCAGGCGCAGCGCTGGAACTGCTGGCGGCACTGGCCTTTTGACTGTCCGCAGTCTCCTGTGGCACAGCACTGACCACCATATCCTGCGGCACAGCTTCCGCATCCAGCCGCTGATCCTGCCGCATGAGCCCGCC
Source organism: uncultured Peptococcaceae bacterium (assembly GCA_902496505.1). Taxonomy (GTDB): domain Bacteria; phylum Bacillota; class Peptococcia; order Peptococcales; family Peptococcaceae; genus CABVBB01. The sequence goes on along the minus strand of CABVBB010000072.1, from coordinate 182 downwards.
CATCAGCACCAGACCACAGACAAGCCCCAGCAGAAAGACGATCACCGTTTTCTTACGCATATCATCACCTCATGAACGTTATTTTTCTCCATTATGCGCTATTTCGGCAAAAAAGGCACAGCAACTTATGCAGCTGCTGTGCCTTTTGATACTTGACGGATAAAAGAATATGGATTATCATA
>CABVBB010000071.1 GCA_902496505.1 uncultured Peptococcaceae bacterium | reverse complement strand
ATCTCTAAGCGTTCCCAAGGAGATTCTTTAAGGAAACGGTAAGCGGTATCAAAGTAGCGCCGCCCCACATTTCCAGGGAGAAGAGGTCTTTGCCCAGGACAGAAACGGCTGGAGCCACTCTGTACATATCGATGGAACGCATACGGGTCGCCATCAGGGACTGATGCGCATCACGGAAGGTGGTATCGGTGATGAGCAGTTTTTTCTGATCCAATACCCATTTGGAGAGCTCGGCCGGGCCGTGTTCATCCAGGTACTGCTTGGTGCCGTAAAGCGGTTTTTCAGGCTGCTGGAATTTGGGCACCTGCGGCACGTCGAAGACAGGCTTTGGTCCTTTGCGTTCGTTGACGGCTTTTTCGCCCAAGAATTTGAGCACTTTGTACTCGCTGTCGCGGCTCTTGGGGATATTGAAGAGTTCTGGCGTCTTCGCGATGAAGTTGGTATCGCAGGCACCTTGACGGAAGCTCTCGTGGTTGAGCACGTTGAGCAGGAAACCGATATTGGTCTTGACGCCTTTGATCTTGGTCTCACGCAGCGCACGGATGGCTTTGTTGACGCAGTCGTCGAAGCTGCGGCTCCAGGAGCAGACTTTGACCAGGAGGCTGTCATAATAAGGGCTGATGAACGCACCAGCGTAAGCATTGCCGCCGTCTAAGCGGATGCCGTTGCCTGAACTGGAACGATAGACTTCGATCGTACCGGTATCCGGCGCGAAGCTGTTGTTGGGATCTTCGGTGGTCACACGGCACTGGATAGCATAGCCTCTAGGCACGATGTCCGCCTGGGATTTGATATTGATCTCGTCGGAATCCAGGGCATAGCCTTCAGCGACCAAGATCTGCGCCTGCACGATATCGATGCCGGTGGTCAATTCGCTGACGGTATGTTCGACCTGGATACGAGGGTTCATTTCGATGAAATAATGCTGACCAGTAGCATCGACCAAAAATTCGACTGTACCAGCACCGCGGTAATTGACAGAACCAGCGATCTTTAAAGCATCTTGGCAGATGTCCTGACGCTGCTCATCGGTGATGCAGAGCGCTGGAGAAAACTCGATGACTTTTTGGTGACGTCTCTGAATGGAGCAATCGCGCTCATACAGATGGACCAGGTTGCCGTGGGAGTCGCCCAGGACCTGGACTTCGATGTGTTTCGGATTTTGGATATATTTTTCTACAAAGATATCATCGATGCCGAAAGCTTTTTTGGCTTCGCTCTTAGCACTTTGATATTCTTGCAGCAGATCTTTTTCTTCACGAACGACACGCATGCCGCGGCCGCCGCCGCCGGCAGATGCCTTCAAAATGACAGGATAGCCGCAGAAACGGGCGTATTCCAATACCTCCTGCTCATTGGTCGCGGCCTTCTCGATACCGGGAATGGTCGGCACGCCAACAGAGCTGGCTACGATCTTGGACTGGATCTTGTCGCCCAGCGCGTCCATCATGACGTGGGTAGGCCCAATGAACACAATACCTGCCTTTTCGCAGCGTTCAGCAAACTCGCTGTTTTCGGATAAGAAGCCATAGCCAGGATGGATCGCGTCAACGCCTTTAGCCTTGGCCAAAGCGATGATCTCATTGATATCCAGATAAGCGTCGACAGGAGATTTGCCTTTGCCGATCTGATAAGACTCATCAGCCAGCGTCCGGAACAGAGAATTCTTATCTTCCTCAGAATAAATTGCAACGCTACGGATACCCAGCTCACGGCAGGCTCTGAATACTCGAATAGCAATCTCGCCGCGATTTGCTACTAGGATTCTTTTAAATTTTTGCATACATTGCCCTCCTCAAATAAGTTACAGTGTTATTTTCCAGTAACTCCGTATTGATTCATTATACCCCACCGTTCATCAGAAACAAATATGTTTTTTAGAAAAAATCCTGCGATTTAAATAAAGACTTTTTATTGAGCCCAGACTCTTCCATTTATCATACACAATGTATACAAAATGCGTTTGATTTTCCGCTCGTCCCGCAAAAAGTATATACTGTTTTTCTTTTACGCTTTCCTACTCCAGCCAAAGCGTCAGCAGTCCCTCCTGATAGATGGCTTTAACGACCGTCCTGCCGCGCACCGGCTCGGGAAGCAGCAAACGCCGCCAGCTGTTTTCCACGCCTACGACCAATTCATCTGCCTGCTGCGTAATATCCAGATCGGCTTTATCCGCAAAGGGCAGCGACCACGTCAGACGATAGCCCTCAGCCTCGCGTTTTAAGGAAAAGATCGTTTCTGCAGCCAATACCGGCAGAGGGTCCTGCTCCCCATAAAGCTTCTCCGCTGCCTGCAATAGAGCTGCTTTACCTTTAAGCTCCTCAGTCTGCAGCTCGAGGGTAAAGATGGGCCGGCCGCTGAAGCTTTCCTGAATGTCCTGGAGCCCCTGCTCCTGCAGCGGCTGCCAGGCGGCAAAATAACCGGCTAGCGCCTCTGGCGGATAGAGCCTGTTGACGATCACGGCATCGACGGGATAGCCGTACAGATGCAGCCAGGTGAAGCTGCGCTTGGTCTCTCTGATCACGATCCGCTCTGCTGTAGTCACCAGCCGCAGTGTGACCTGGGAAGCATCGCTCATCAAGGCCTTCAGCTGTTCCAGACGCTTCGTCAGCCGTTCGATCTCATCAAAGACCTCGTCCTGGGGCATGGGGATCTGCGTCAATTTGCTCACGGCTGGTCCGGCGATTTTGGCAGCCTTGCGCTTGACAGGCAGCACCTTTTCCACTAATTGGCCGAACATCTCAGGAAACCGCAGCAGCGACAGCGTCTCTCCCGTGGGCGCGCAATCCACGATCAATACATCGTAGCGGCCGCTTTCCTTGATCTCCAGCACCTTGAGCAGGGCAAACAGTTCCTCCAGCCCTGGGAAAACCAAGAGCTCCTCTGCCTCCAGCAGCTGCTCTGATCTGACGGTCAACAGCGCTTGAAGATAGGCCTTAAGCTTTCCCCAAGCCGCTTCATTTTCCCTGACCACATCGATCTCCAAACCGTATAAATGCGGCGCCAAAAGCGTCTCTTCACTGCCGATAGGCTGCTCAAAGCTGTCACTGAGACTGTGCGCCTGATCAGTGCTCATGATCAGCACCTGCTGCCCAGCCTGAGCCAGACGGCAGGCAGTAGCTGCTGCTATGCTGGTCTTGCCCACGCCGCCTTTGCCTGTAAAAAATATCGTTCTCACGCGTTATTCCTCCTCGATGGTGATCTTTTTGGTCTTTGCAGTCTGCTTGCCGGCTGTGGATAGCTGCTCAGCGGGGGCGGGACTTGCGCCTATGGCGCAGAGCGCTCTGCCTGCCAGATAAGCGGCTTCTTTTACACGTTTCTCCGTCTCCGGCGGCAGCAGCATCAGTAAAGCTTCTGCTTCCAGCTGTTTCGCCAGCAGAAGCTTCTGCACGACATCACTTTTCATGTGGGACCTCCTCACGCAGATGGACGGTGAGCTCTTGGTCAGCCAATCGGGCCGAAACGATCTCCGCATGCCTCAAGCTGTTGGGTAGCGGGATACTGCGTTTAAAATTGCCTATACGTACGATCAGATCGGTTGCCGATCGGTAGACCTCCAGCGCTTCCTTCTGCACCAAAGGCAGATAAAGGATCAGCAGATACCCGTCTGCTGCCGGCAGATAGCGCTCATGCTCCACCCTTGGCCGGACGCTGAAAAGCTCCTGTCTGTCCAGTACCTCCTCCGCCAGCCGCTGCAGGGACTCTTGTCCGCAGATATCTGTCTCATACCAGGGCAGCTCGATGATGGGCAGATGACCAAAGACGGCAGTCAGTTCCTTGATATATGCCTCCTGAATATTGCGCCACTGCGCAAAAAATGGCTCCGCTATATCCCGAGGCAGGACACGATTGATATACAATCCATCGACCTGATAACCGTACAGATTGAGATACATATAACTGCGCTTAGTTTCCTCCACCACCATTTTTTCAGCCAGCGTCACCAGCCGTACGGAGGTCACCTGAGCGTCTTTGAGCACATTTTGCAGCGCCAGAAGGCGGCTGTACAAACGCTCGATATCATTCATGGCGTTTGTATCCGGCAGCTCCATTTGGAAAACTTTCTTGGAAAGAGGCGAAAGCACCCTGACTGCCAATTTGCCCAATGGGAAAAAGCGCTCCATATACCAGCTGAGCAATTCCGGCAGCTTGAGCAGCGCCAGCGTCTCTCCCGTCGGTGCACAATCCACGATGATATGCTCGTAGCGGCCGCTTTCATAAAGGGTCAGCAGTTTGAGCAATGCAAACAAATTTTCCATTCCCGGCAGCCTGATCTCAGACGCTTCACTTGCCCCCAGCATCCGTCCCAGTGCCTGCATCAGATCTCTATAGTCCTGCTGCAGGATATATTCGGGATCCAGCTCCAGTGCAGTCAGTCCCGGCATGATCTCTGTCTCTTCCCGGCCTATCCTGCGTCCAAACAGATCGCCCAGATTATGCGCCATATCGGTACTGACCAAAAGCGTCCGGCTGCCCCTCTGCGCTGACTGCCAAGCATGCGCCGCAGCAATGGTCGTTTTGCCTACGCCGCCCTTACCAGTAAATATCACTATTCTTGTCATGATAGCCTCCTTAATATTTCGCAGGCAGAATATTTCTTGCATCGAAGTATTTTTTCAAAAGAAACGGCTGCCTTTCGGTAACCGTCTCGTTCGTTACTCCACGATGATTTTTTTGACGCCCGCTGCCTGCGGGACTTCTGCCTTTGTCGGCGTTTGCCGCAGGATCATCGGCAGCCGCTTAAAAAGCTTGAGCAGCACTGCTCTCTCCTGGGCGGTCAGCTCGCCTAAGATCAGCTGGGCATAGTCTGCAAGCTGCGCCATGATCTGATCTATCTGCTGCTTACCTAGTGTGGTCAAGGTCACGGTCACGACCCGTTTGTCACTGGGACTGCGCCTGCGCTCCACCAGCTGCTTCTTTTCCATGCGCGTGATGATGCCAGTCACTGTGTTTAAGGGCACCTGCAGATATCCTGCCAGCTCAGACATCGTGACCTCGCCCTGCCGCAGCAGATCCAACAAGACAAATACCTCATTCTTTGAGCAGTCCAGCAGGATATTTTCCCAGATCTCAGGGGCCAATAGCTGCCTGATGCTCTCCAGATAATCGATGATCCCATTTTGCCAATCACTTGCTTGTCTCTCCATAAACGGCCGCTCCAATACTTCGTCGTTCGAACTAATTTAATTCTATACCCGAAGTATTTATCTGTCAAGCGCATTTTTACAGCAACGACACGACCTGACCCATCAGAGCCATCTTCTGCCAACTCATCCGCAAGCGTTGAGAAGGAGGCTTTGATATGTTAAAATAAAAATCCATTTGCCCGATCAGGCAGATCAACGGCACACGGCAAAAAGATGAGCTCCACGCTGGAATGCGCCTTCTGTCTTTTTGCCAAATGCGCAAGAATGCTTAAAACAACTCGCCCGCCCTATGGTATGCTTGTTAAGAAAGGAGGCGCTAAGCCATGACTTGCTCAACACCAGCTGGCGTACAGGCTGCTCTTGAGTATATCGAGAGCCATTTGGAACAAAAGCTGACGCTTGAGGCTATCGCAGCAGCAGTCCATTATTCGCCTTATCATCTGCACCGGTCCTTTGCCGCCTGTACAGGGCAAACGCTGTGTAGCTATGCTGTGCGCAGGCAGATCACTCAGGCCGCCAAGTATCTCATCGTGACAGAGGCGCCTATCCTGGATATCGCTCTAGGATGCGGCTACGCGAGCCAGCAGTCCTTCAGCGCGGCCTTCAAGGCCCTATATAAGCTGCCGCCTGCGCAGTATCGCTATCAGCAGGTGTATTATCCTTTGCAGCTGCCCTTTGCCCTCCAGCCGCAGACCGCTTGCCGCTCATTCCGCCAGGAGGATATCCGCCCGGCGGTGCAGGCGGATATTGCCGCTTGGCTGGCGCTGGTCGACTCCGTGGTGGATGGTTATCCTTATCTGGACGAAGCGGACTATCGCCGGCAGCTTGCGCGCTCTATCAGCGACAAACGGGCGCTGATCCTCACCGATGGTACGCTGGCTATCGGGGCCATGATCTTCGCGCCGAATATCGGCAGCATCGAATTTTTCGGCGTGCACCCGCAGTATCGCCGGAGAGGCTTAGCGCGGCTTTTTCTGGAAAAACTCTGTCGAGAGTATCTGCCTGGCCGCGCCATCAATACGACCACCTTCCGCGCCCGCGACCGGGCTGATACGGGCTACCGCCAACTGTGGCAGCAGCTGGGTTTTACGGCGGATGAGCTCTTGGTGGAATGGGGCTATCCAACGCAGCGGTTCGTGCTGCCCAAGGGGGTGATCCGATGAAGCAACACAGCCCTTGGCAGCGGCAGATCCTGCTCTTTCTGGTCAGCCAATGCATCACGCTCTTTGGTTCCACCCTGGTGCAGATGGCTGTGATCTGGTATGTGACGATGCAGACTGCTTCCGGCGCATGGGTGGCGGCTTTTTCGGTCTGTGCATATCTGCCGCAGTTTGTCATTTCATTTTGGGGCGGCGTCTGGGCTGACCGCTATGACCGCAAGACGCTGATCATCGCAGCGGATGCTGCTATCGCCCTGGTCACGCTGGCTATGGTCTGGGCGCTCCCGCATCTTTCCAGCGAGCCCCTGCTCTTGGGCGGACTGCTGCTCATGTCGCTCCTGCGCTCCTTGGGCGCTGGCATCCAGACGCCAGCTGTGAGTGCTGTCATTCCGCAGCTGGTGCCGGAGGCTCAGCTGATGCGCTACAATGGGCTCAATGCCTGCATGCAGTCGTTGGTCCAATTCGCCGCTCCCGCTGCGGCTGGGTTGCTTTTTGCCGCGGCATCTCTGCGCTCTGCTCTCTTGGTGGACGTGCTCACGGCGGCTGTGGGCATCAGCCTTTTTCTCCTCGTCCCGCTGCCTGCTCATCCTCTGCCTCGTGAGCAGCGGTCCGTGCTTGCCGATATGCGCCAAGGACTGGCCTACGCTTTTACTCAGCGCTTCGTCGGCAGGCTGCTCCTCATCTATGGTCTCTTCGTTTTCCTCAGCGTGCCTGCCGGATTTCTGGCAGGGCTTTTGGTGCGCCGGGTCTATGGCGAAACGTATTGGTACCTGACTATCGTTGAAGTGATCGGCTTCGCGGGCATGGCTGCCGGCGGCCTGCTCATGAGCCTTTGGGGCGACCGGACCAGCCGCAACCGGACGCTGGCGCTGGCTTTGACGGTCTATGGCGCCTTGGCTGCGCTCATGGGCCTCACGCCGCCCTTCCCCCTCTATCTGGCGCTCATGCTGGGCTACGGCATAGCGCTGACCACTGTGCAGACCGCACTCACCACGCTGCTCCAAGAAACTGCCGATCCTGCTCTGCACGGCCGGATCTTTGGTCTCCTGAGCGCTATGTATGCAGGCTTTCTGCCGCTGGGCATGGCGGTCTTCGGCCCGCTGGCGGACTATCTGCCGCTCAGCTCACTGATGATCGCTTCCGGCGCAGCACTGGCCGCCGCAGCCGCCCTCGTGGGCCGCGCCTCACGCTAGACACCAAAAAGGCGATAGGATACAAGTGCGTATCCTATCGCCTTTTTTAGCTCAATCCAAAAGTGCCTTGCGCCAAGCGTCTTCCTTGAAGCCTATCAAAACAGCGTTGTCCGCGATGACCAGGGGCCGTTTGACGAGCATGCCGTCTGTGGCCAAAAGAGCGATCTGTTCAGCCTTGCTCATTTGGGGCAGCCGCTCTTTGAGCCCAAGCTCCTTGTAGCGCAGGCCGCTGGTGTTGAAGAATTTCTTCACAGGCAGGCCGCTGCGGGCGATCCATTGGGTCAATTCTTCTGCTCTGGGATTTTCTTCGACGATGTGCCTGCCGACAAAGTCCACGTGATTTTCCTCCAGCCACTTTTTGGCCTTCTGGCAGGTGCTGCACTTGGGATAATAGATGAACAAAATCACCGCACTCACTCCTTTTCACTGTTGTCTCGCTATTGTTATACCCCATTTCAGCGCGTTTCTTGCTGCAAACGGCGCAGATAGCGTTTTTTGTACTTGATCTCCGCAGCCTGGCTGAGTTCCGCTAGGAAACGGTAATTGGCCGCCGCACCGACTACTCCGACAATGGGCAGGCCCTGCACGAATTTGGCCGTCAGCAGCCGAGTCGTGAGCAGCCGCGCTGTCTCCTCGATCAGCGCCTGCTTATCCAGCGGCGGCAGCTGGCCGCTCTCGATGAGCATCCCTACCCGATCGGCTCGGGAAGCGTATTTCTCCCGCTCCGTGCCCTGACTGGCCGCCATGCCGATCACCGCCA
>CABVBB010000070.1 GCA_902496505.1 uncultured Peptococcaceae bacterium | reverse complement strand
TTTTAAAATATCATTGAGATCTAATAAGCGGATCTCGATGTCGTCCACATCCCCCAAACGAATTTCAATACCCTCATTGGTACAGGCCATGACCTGATCAGCTTGTCCGACATTGAGCTCAGCCAAATTATTCAAAAGCTCCTGGTCGCTTTCGGAAATGATCTGCAGCGCCTTGGTCAAATTATCATTCTGGATGATATTGCCCGGTGCCGGTATCTCCGAAAGCTGGACACCGCTGATGACTGGTAAATTATATTTGCCAATAGTCGGCGAGATAGACAAAAGCCGTCCGTCTGCACTGACTTGGATGTAACCATTGGTGGTCACCACTGCGCCCACCGGCTTGCGCTCGACGATGTCGATCACGATGCGGTCAGGCAGTCTGCGTTTGACCGTCACCGACTCCACATAAGGATAATAGCCGATTTTTTTGGCGCTGTCTTTTATATTCACCGCGTAAAGCCTTTCCCCTGCCGCGATTTCCGATAGTTCCACGATTTTTTCGTCCGGTACGATGCTGTTGCCTGTCACATCGATGGTTTTCACGGAAAACAGCTGGGAATGAAGCAGCAGATAGATACCTACTATGCCTAGCGCAGTCAGAAGCAGTCCTTTAGGCAGACGCAGACGTAAGCGTCTTCTCGGCGGCTTAGGCGGAGTCCCGCCAGCTGGCCGCTGCTCTTCCGGCGCTTGTCCAGCCCTGTTTTTATAATCCGCTAAATCAACTACCTTAGTCACAATTCACCAACTCTTTATTTTTTGAACACCTTGACGATCTACGTATGATTTATTATAGCAAAGGATGGCCCCGCTGTCTAATGCTTCTCTTGTTGAAATTTTATATTTTCCAAGGGATTTGCCTTAATTTGAGCGCTTCTTGTCAATCGTCATCAAAATGTAACTTTTGAGCGGCTCTGGAAAGCGCCTTCTGCCCCTATTCTTGCCAAAAATGAGGCCAGCCGCGTGGTTTTCTCCGCATACGGCTGGCCTCTGACGCTTCCTATTTTTTCAGCAGTTCACTGAGCAGGATGACTTCCCGCTCCAGCTGCACACCGAATCGCTGCCATACAGCCTCTTGGATCTGGCTGATCAAAGCAAGCACATCGGCGCTGGTCGCGTGTCCCACATTAACGATGAAATTGCTGTGAACGAGAGAGACTTGCGCATCACCTATGCGCCAACCTTTGGCACCGACCGCTTCGATCAGCCGTCCAGCCGCATCGCCCGGCGGATTTTTGAATACGCTGCCTGCTGAGGGCAGTCCCTGCGGCTGCTTATGTAAGCGTTCTTCCTGATAAGCGGCCATCTGCGCCTTGATGGTCTCCCGATCGCCTGGCTGCAAACGGCAGGTGACCGAAAGGATCGTCCATTTGGGCTGCGTCTTGAACAGACTGCTGCGATAGACAAACCCCGCCTCTGCTGCCGGCATCGTTGACACCTGACCATTTTCGTCGCAATACGTCACCGATTGGATGATGTCGGACATCTGCCCGCCATGGGCGCCGGCGTTCATGACCACCGCACCGCCGACTGTGCCGGGTATGCCGGCGGCAAAAGCCAGCCCCGCCAGTCCTGCTTCCGCTGCTCTTCGTGCTAGGACCGGCAAGGGCAGCCCAGCCTCCGCCTGCAAAGAAGTGCCCGCCACAGTGAGCCCTTTGAGCTGGCCGCCCAGCTTGATCACTAAGCCCCGCATCCCCGCGTCGTCAGCCAAAATATTGGAGCCGCCGCCTAGGACGCAGACTGGCACATCAAACTGCCGCTCCTGCGTCAAGATCATTTCTGCCTGCGCCATGGTCTGCGGCAGCACCATGGCTTCGCAGGGCCCGCCGATGCGAAAGGTCGTATGCCCGGCTAATGGCTCTTCCCAGCGCACCTGACCGCAGTCCAGCTCTTTCAGTGTTTTTTTCCAATCACTCATCTTGTCACCAACACTTCTGCTTATGAATTTTGCAGGTCCTCGACCAGCTGTGCGGCATTGATCCAAATATTGCCTGCGCCCAGCATCAAGACCAGATCGCCTGGCTGGACTTCCTGCAAAAGCCAAGCGTTGACGTCCTCTTTTTTGACGATGCAGGCGTCTTTTTCCGGCGGCATCTGCTCCAGGATGATCTCTGTAGGCGCGCCGTCTGTCATATTTTCACCAGCGGAATAGACCTCTGTGAGCACGACCTTATCCGCATGAGCAAAACTCTCCGCAAAAGCGGGCGCCAAAAATTTCGTCCGACTGTAGCGGTGCGGCTGAAAAACAGCGATGATCCGTCCCGTATGGCCGCTGCGCGCTGCTTCCAGCGTTGCCCGGATCTCGGTGGGATGATGGGCATAATCATCCACCACTGTGATGCCTTTTACCTGACCTACTACCTGGAAACGGCGTTTGGCACCAGTAAACTGCGCCAACCCCTCCGCGATCTGCTCAAAGGTGAGCCCTACTGTCAGTCCTGCCGCCACTGCGGCCAAAGCATTGGTCATATTGTGCTTGCCCGGTACATTGAGCGTCAGCTGCCCCAAGCGCTCTCCTTGGCGGTAAACATCGGCTTTATTCAGTCCCGCCTCCTGCCGCCAGTTATCAGCACGGATATCTGCCTCTGCATGGAAGCCGTAGGTGATGACCGTGCCTTGAGCACTGGCTAAGATGTCCCACACATCCGGACAGTCCAGACAGAATACGCCTACGCCCTGCTCGCCTGGCAGCGCCACAAAAGCGCTGAACGCTTCTTTGATCTCGGCCAGATCTTTATAATGATCCAGATGATCCTCTTCGATATTGGTCACGATAGTCATCCACGGATGCAGCCGCAGGAATGTCCCATCGCTCTCATCAGCCTCGGCAACCAAATAATCGCCTCTGCCGTATTTGGCATTGCCGCCGATCTGCTCGATATCCCCGCCGACAACGATGGTCGGCTCAAGCTCTGCCAGCTCCATCATCAGCGCGATCATGGAGGAGGTCGTGGTCTTGCCGTGAGCGCCAGCCACACAGATGGACTTGCTGGCCATCGTCAAAAAAGCCAGCATCTCCGAACGGTGCATGATCGGCAGTCCCAGAGCCTGCGCTTGAAGGATCTCTGGATTGTCGGCCTTGATGGCGGTGGAATGGACCACCACATCGATCGCTGGGGTGATATTCTCTGCCTTCTGACCAATATGGATCTCTGCTCCCTTGGCGCTGAGCCGCTCGGTCACATTGCTGCTTTTGGCATCAGAGCCTGATACCTGATAGCCCAGTTCCAACAGGATGTCAGCCACAGCGCTCATGCCGATGCCGCCGATCCCTATAAAATACACATGATTAAAATTCATCTTCTCCACACCAGTCACTCCACTCCCACTGATGAACCTCACTTGTTCAGGTAAGGTTTAAGCAGCGCTATTATTTTATTCAACGCATCTCTATTTCCTGCCTGCGCCGCTTTTTCGGCCATAGCCGCCCGATAGCCCGCATCCTCGACGAGCGGCTGCAGCGCGCGGTAAAGGGTCTCGCCGGACAATTCCTTATCCAAGATCATCGCCGCCGCGCCGCAGTCCACCAGAGACTGGGCATTGTACTGCTGATGATTCTCACTGGCAAACGGATAAGGGACTAAAACAGCCGGCAGACCACAGGCGGTGATCTCCGCCAGATATGTAGCCCCTGCACGCCCCACACAGAGATCGGCCGCCGCCAAGGCATATTCCATCTCGTGCAGATAGGGTCTGATCACCAGCTGCGGATAAGCTTCCGGCGCGATGCCTTGCTGCCGCAGGGCCGCAAGCGTCTCCTCGTGATCCAAGGTGCCGGTCAAATGGATGATCTGCAGCTCCTCATGCGCCAAAAGCTTCGGATAGGCTTCGACCATGGCCTGATTGAGACTCTTCGCGCCTCGGCTGCCGCCGCTGACCAAAAGGGTCTGCTTCTGCTCAGAAAGGCCCAGGAAAGCCAGACCCTCTGCCTTAGAAGTTGCCAAGACCTCCGGCCGGATCGGAAGACCTGTTTTCAAGACTTTTTCGGGATGGACAAAGTACTTTTTGGCATCTTCAAAATTGACCAGAACCAAATCGGCAATTCGCGCCAAAAGTTTATTCGTCACGCCGGGAAAGGCATTCTGCTCGTGGATGACCGCCGGAACATGGCACATCTTAGCCGCCATGATCACCGGCCCGCAGACATAGCCGCCGGTACCGATCACCAGATCCGGCCGAAAATGCCGCACCACTTGGAGTGCCTCCAAGCCGCCCTCCATGGCTTTGACTCCCGCCTTCAATAAAGCTGGACTCACCTTGCGCGGCAGTCCCTCTACCGTGATCGTCGCAAAGGGCACGCCGCTTTGCGGCACAATGGTATTTTCCAAGCCCTTCTTTGTCCCCACATATAATAGCTCCAGCTCGGGATAGACCGCCTTGAGCCCTTCTGCCACTGCCAGCGCCGGATAAATATGGCCGCCTGTACCGCCGCCTGCCAACAATACGCGCATAAACACACCCACTTTACCGTCGGATTCGACACGATTTTATCTCTTTATATTTTATCTGTTTCTGCAGCAGATGCTAATATTAGTTTATTATCCCATCTATCGAACGCATTTATTTCTTGACATAACGAGACATATTGAGCAGATAGCCCACCGACGCCAGCATGATGCTCAGCGAAGAACCGCCGTAGCTGATGAAAGGCAGCGTGATGCCCGTGACCGGCAGTACACCCACCACAACGCCTAAGTTGACCAAAGCCTGGATGCCCACGCAGCAGGTCAGACCAAAGGCGATGTAGGATTTCAGCTCATCCTCGATACGCATAGCGATCCAAAAACCGCGCCAGATGAAAAGGGCAAAAAGCACCACCACCAGCGTCGCTCCTACAAAACCCAGTTCCTCACCGATAATGGCAAAGATAAAGTCCGTATGCCGCTCCGGCAGGTAGAGAAGCTTCTGCCGGCTGTCGCCCAAACCGACGCCGAAGAGCCAGCCGCTGCCCAGCGCATACAGGGACTGCACCAGCTGCCAGCCTGCACCAGTGGCGTTCTCAAAAGGATGCAGAAAGCCGGTGATCCGATTCATCCGGTAAGGCTCGATGATGATAGCCCCCACGATGCCAGCCAAGCCAATAAAACCCAGCCCCACCAGATGCAGCCAGCGCGCCTGCGCTATGATCATCATACAGAACAAGGTGCCTGCCACCACGATGGCTGTACCCAAGTCCTGACCAAAGATCAAAAGGGGCATGATGGCCAAAAAGACCATGGAGACGGCAAAACCTTTCATCGTCTGCAAATTTTTCCCCAGCGTTCGCAGCCAGATGGCAAAACAAATGATCGTGACCGGCTTGGCGATCTCAGCCGGCGAAAAACGCATATTCTGCGTTCCCAGCCAGCGTCGGGCGCCTTTGACCTCGACGCCGATAAACGGTACCAAAAGCAGCATGATCACCACAACGACGATCGTCGGGAAAGCCAGCCGCTCGATAAGCTCCGGCCGGATATACATCATGATGAACATGGCAGCAAGCCCTAACCCAGCAAAAATGAACTGCCGCTTAAAAAAGTAATACGCATCCTTATTTTCCAGCATCGCTTGATAAGAGCTGGAGCTGAGGACCATGATGAGGCCAATGGTCAGAAGAAGTAATGTGATATAAAACAGCATCCGATCGGGCTGTCCTTTTTTCTCCCTCATGCCGCAACTCCCTCCCTTTACGCTCAATAAACTTTTTGTCCGTTATTCGGCCAAACCATTGACCAATTCTTTAAACAGTCTGCCCCGTTCTTCATAGCTGTTAAACATATCCCAGCTGGCGCAGGCTGGTGAAAGCAGGACGATGTCGCCAGGCTCGGCCGCTTGGGCCGCCAGACGCACCACTTCTTCGTAAGTATCTGCCTCACTGTACTGGTGATAACCCACACCCTCTAATGCCTGCCGCAGCTCCTCTTTGGCCTGGCCGATGAGGATCACCTGCTTGACCCGCTTGGCGATCAACTGCGCCAGCGCGGTAAAATCACTGCCTTTATTTTTGCCGCCGGCAATGAGGATGAGCGGCTCATCATACGCTTCCAGCGCCTTGATGGTCGAATCCGGGTTCGTGCCCTTAGAATCATTGATAAACAGCACACCGTGCCACCGTCTGACTGGCTCTAAACGATGCTCCACGCCGGCGAAATCCCTCAGCACCTGACGGATGCGGTCAGGTGTCACGCCCATGAGCATCGCTGCCGCGATCGCCGCCATGGCGTTTTCCAGATTGTGCGCGCCCTTGATGGCGATCTCTGCTCTCTGGCAGATGCTCGTCTCCACGCCGCCGCGACTGAAGATCACGCTATCGCCTCGCAGGAATACGCCCTCTTTCAGTATATGCTGCTGACTAAAAAATATGACCTGACTGCGGGCGCGGTCGGCCAGAGGCGCCAAATACGCATCGTCTGCATTGAGGATCAAATAGTCTGTTTCGTCCTGCTGGGCAAATATCTTGGCCTTGGCTTCCAGATAACCCTGCATATCACCGTGCCGGTCCAGATGATCCGGCGTCAGATTGAGCATCACTGCTACTTTAGGCTTGAAGCTCACCGTCGTTTCCAGCTGGAAGCTGCTCATCTCAGCGACGATCACATCCTCTGCGCCCAATTCCTCCACTACGCTGACTAAAGGCAGGCCGATATTGCCGCCTACCACGACCTGCCGTCCGCTGCCCTCTAAAAGCTCGCCGACCAAGGTCGTGGTCGTCGTCTTGCCGTTGGTGCCGGTGATGGCTACAAAAGGCGCCTTGGCAGCGCGGAAGGCCAGCTCTGTCTCATTGATGATCGGGATACCCAGCGCTTTCGCCGCCACAGCCGGCGGGATGGTCAGCGGGATACCGGGGCTGATGACGATCAACTCTGGCGCAAGCCTTTTGACATCAGGCTGCTCGCCCCAGATCGTCTGCACGTCCAACGCTTCTAAATGCGCCAAGACCGCTTCCTCCGTCACCGGCTTCATATCAGTGAGGATGACTTCCCACTGGTGTTTGCGCAAAAAATCCACCGCAGCCAGACCGCTTCTGGCTGCCCCAATGACCAATACCCGTTTGCTCATGGAAAAAGACCCCTTTTGTTAAATGGTATGCACATATAAAAATAATGTCAGCATCACAGCCAGTGCTGTCACGCTCCAGAAGACGAAGACCACCTTTTGTTCCTTCCAGCCGCACAGCTCAAAATGGTGGTGCAGCGGCGCCATTTTGAAGACACGGCGCTTGGTGCGCTTGTAGACAGCCACCTGGATGATGTCTGAGACCACTTCCGCCACATAAATGATGCCGATGATCGGCAAAAACAGCTCCGTCTTGGTCACGATCGCCAGGACCGCCACTGCACCGCCTAAGGCCAGCGAACCTGTATCGCCCATGAAGACCTTGGCCGGATAGCTGTTGAAAAACAAAAAGCCCAGGCAGCTGGCCGCCAAAGCAGCACTGAAGATCGTCACCGTATATTGATTGCTGTAATAACCCATGAGCGCAAAGCCCACGGCCACGATCATGGTCACGCCGGAAGCTAAGCCATCCAAACCGTCGGTCAGATTGACCGCATTGGTGGTGCCCACCAGCAAAAAGACGACAAACGGCACATACAGCCAGCCCAATTCCAGCGTGAAGCCAAAATACGGTACCACCAGCGCTGTGCTGATGCCCAGCCGACCCACGGCCAAATACACCACCAGCAGCGACACGGCCAGCTGGCCGATGATCTTTTGCTTAGGCGTCAGACCCAGAGAACGGTGCTTGACGATCTTGATGTAATCATCTGCAAACCCGATCAGCCCAAAGCCCAGCGTGCCCAGCAGCAAAAGGTACATCAAAAGTCCCTTGGTCAAAAAGATCACGCCCAGCGTAATGCTGAAAAAGAACATCACGCCGCCCATCGTCGGCGTCCCCTGCTTGCGCAAATGACTCTTAGGGCCGTCGTCCCGTACGCTCTGACCGAATTTGAGCCGTCTCAGCGCCGGGATCATCAAGGGACCGATGATCAAACTGGAACCTAAACTGATAAGCACTGCTATGATGATCTGCCACATATTTTCACCTCATAATGATTTCAACGATTTCCTCCATCTGCATGCCGCGGCTGCCTTTGATCAGCACCTGATCGCCTGCACGCAGCCATTCCTGCAGAAAGGCGGCTGCCTGAGCGTTATCCTCGGCATAATAGATCATTTGCCCAGCTTGCGCGGCGCTCTCGGCCCCCTGGCCGATGAGCCGCCCCAGCCGCCCGACAGCGACCAAAAGCTCCAATCCCAGCGCCATAGCCGTTTGCCCCACTTGACGATGACTGTCTGCTTCATATTGTCCCAGTTCGTACATA
>CABVBB010000069.1 GCA_902496505.1 uncultured Peptococcaceae bacterium | reverse complement strand
TGGGCATCGATCCCCGCAAGATCACCTGGAAACGCTGCGTAGACATGAATGACCGTCAGCTGCGCTACATCGTCAGCGGTCTGCACGGCAAGCCCAACGGCATGCCCAGAGAGGACGGCTTCGACATCACAGTGGCTTCTGAGATCATGGCTATTCTCTGCTTGTCCAAAAATATCGACGACCTTAAGGAAAAACTCTCCAAGATCGTTATCGGCTACACTTTTGACGATCAGCCAGTGACCGCTGGTCAGCTGAAAAGCGAAGGCGCTATGGCTGCACTGCTCAAGGATGCCCTCAAGCCCAATCTGGTGCAGACTTTGGAGCATACGCCAGCCTTCATCCACGGCGGCCCCTTCGCCAATATCGCTCACGGCTGCAACAGCGTGATGGCGACCCGCATGGCGCTCAAATTAGGCGATTATGTTGTCACTGAGGCTGGTTTCGGCGCTGACTTGGGCGCTGAAAAATTCTTGGATATCAAATGCCGCATGGCTGGTCTCCAGCCGGACGCTGTGGTCATCGTAGCCACAGTGCGCGCCCTCAAATACAACGGCGGCGTGCCTAAGGATCAGCTCAATCAGCCCAATGCCGAAGCACTGGAAAAAGGTCTGCCCAATCTGCTCCGTCATATCAAAAACATCACCCAGGGCTTTGGTCTGCCCGCAGTGGTCGCTATCAACCGCTTCCCCACGGACAGTGAGGAAGAATTACAGCTGGTCTACAGCCGCTGCAAAGAGCTGGGCGTCAACGTCGCGCTCTCCGAAGTCTGGGCCAAAGGCAGCCAGGGCGGTCAGGAATTGGCTCAGGAAGTCATTCGTCTGGCTGAGCAGCCCAAAGGTGAGCTGCACTTCACCTACGATGTCAAAGAGTCCATCCAGGACAAGATCAAAGCCATTGCGACCAAGATCTACGGTGCAGCCGGCGTAGACTATGCGCCCTCCGCACTCAAAGAGATCAAGCAGCTGGAGCAGCTGGGCTACGCTGAACTGCCCATCTGCATGGCCAAGACCCAGTATTCCTTCTCTGACGATCCCAGCAAATTGGGCGCGCCGGAAGGTTTCCACATCACCATCAACCGCGTCAAAGTATCCGCAGGCGCTGGCTTCATCGTCGTCTACACCGGCGATATCATGACCATGCCAGGACTGCCCAAAGTCCCGTCCGCTGAAAAGATCGACGTGGACAACGACGGCAAGATCACCGGATTGTTCTAAGCATAAGATATAAGCCCCCGCTGGCAGAAGGGATCTTCTGCTGGCGGGGGATTTTTTTTGCGGACCAACCCTCCACTAGAACACCAGGCAGGGCAGACTATGCTAGGATAGGTCAAAAGGAGTGAGTAAAATGGGCATCTATCAGACGGCGGAGATCGCCAGAATGAACCATATCCATCCCAATACCGTGCGGCTGTATGAAAAACTGGGGCTTTTGACGCCGCCTCAGCGCCTGGCCAATGGTTACCGCGTTTTTACCAAGCTGCATTTGGAAGAGGTCCGCTTGATCCGGCTGGCGCTAGAGGTGGAAGTGCTGCAAAATGGCCTGCGTAAGCAAATGATCAGCGTGCTGAAGGCAGTGGCAGCACTGGACTGGCAGGGAGCCCAGCAGCAGTGTCAGGCCTATTTAGAGCATTTAGCCAGC
Organism: uncultured Peptococcaceae bacterium; assembly: GCA_902496505.1. Taxonomy (GTDB): domain Bacteria; phylum Bacillota; class Peptococcia; order Peptococcales; family Peptococcaceae; genus CABVBB01. The sequence continues at coordinate 6,674 of CABVBB010000069.1, read as the reverse complement.
GAGCGGCTCAACGCTGAAGAAAGTCTGCGTATGTCTGGCGCGCTTTGGGAAGCCTTGCCGCCTAATTTGCCGGAGCAGTGGCTGACGAGAACGCAGATGGCTCGAGAGCTGGGCATATCCGTGGAAACGCTGCGCAATTGGGAGCGCAATGGTCTGTTGGGAGAAAAGCATTTCCAGCAAGGCAAGCGGATGTATGACGCTGCCGATGGCCAGCGGCTCAAACTGATCCGCACGCTGCGCTGTGCCAATTATTCGCTGACAGCCATCCTGCGGCTGCTGAGCATCCCCCAAAAACCATCCGCCGGAGCGCTGCGTCAGATCATCGATACGCCAGCCGCCCGAGAAGAGATCATCTCTGTCTGTGATCAGCTGCTGACTTCCCTGGAGCGGGCTGAAGCAAACGGTCAGCAGGTGCTGGCCAAGATCAGACAGATGGCTCAGCAATTTCAAGACCCTCCATTATGACCCCAAGCTGCCCCGGCGTGTTATGCTGTCGTTGTACATCAGACAAAGGAGGCAGTAAATATGGAGTATGTCATTGAGGTCAGCGGCTTGGGCAAAAGCTATGCTGGCCGAGCAGTGCTGCAAGATGTCAGTCTCAGCGTCCGGCGGGGAGAGATATTTGGCCTGCTGGGTGCTAATGGCGCAGGCAAAAGCACTTTGGTGGAATGTTTAGTGGGTACTCGCCAGCCGGAGCAGGGGACGTCGCTGATCTTGGGGCAGGTGGTGCAAAGGAAGAGGCGGCAGCTTTTTCAGCGCGTCGGCGTTCAGTTTCAGGAAAATGGCTATGCTGAGCAGATCACTGTGGCGGAGCTTTGTCAGGAAATGGCGTCGTTATATCAGGCGCCGGCAGAGTGGCGAGAGTTTTTGAAACAATTTAGGCTGGGCGAAGCTGGCGGACAAATGGTCAGTCAGCTATCGGGCGGTCAGCGGCAGAGGCTGTTCACTGTCCTGGCGCTGCTGCCCCAGCCCGAGGTGGTTTTTTTGGACGAGCTGACAGCCGGCTTGGATATGCTGGCTCGCCAGACGGTCTGGAAACGGCTGGCCGCTTTGAAAGAGCAGGGCGTCAGCATATTTTTGACCTCCCATTATATGGAGGAAGTGGAGCGGCTGTGCGACCGGATCGCTATTTTGCGGGCCGGGCAGCTGGTTTTCTGCGGCACCCCGCAGGAAGCGATTGCCAATAGTCCCTGTGATGCATTAGAAGAGGCGTATCTCTGGTATGCCGGAGAGGCGGCAGCTGATGAACGCTTTTAAGACCTTATTCTTGACAGAATTGAAGCTTTCCTGGCGCGGTTTGGATATGGTCATCTTTGCGCTGGCACTGCCAGTGGTGGTCATGGTGCTGATTGGACTGCTCTATGGTCAGCAGGCGGCTTTTGCTGGCGCGGAGCATACCTTTGTGGAGCAGTCCTTTGGTGCGGTCAGCACCATCGCGATCTGTGCCGGAGGGCTCATGGGGCTGCCGCTCGTTATCGCTGAGGCCAGACACCGCAAGCTGTTCAAGCGTTTTTGGGTGACGCCGGCCAGCCCACAGCTTTTGCTGGCGGTGTATTTGGCTGTCTATGTCTTTTATGCCGTCGTCTCCCTGGTGATCGTTTATTTGGTGGCGCATTGGGGTTTCAGTGCACGCTGCGCGGGTCGTGGGCAGGATTTTTGGCCGTCTATCTGCTGGTGATGCTGGCTTTGTTCAGCCTGGGACTGGTGATCGGCGCTATGGCCAAGGATATGAAGAAAGCCGGACTATGGTGCACTATCGCTTATTTTCCCATGCTCATCTTTTCGGGGGCGACACTGCCTTATGAAAAGCTGCCGCAGATCGTGCAGCAGCTAGCGGATTGGCTGCCTCTGACGCAGGGCATCAAGCTGCTCAAAGCTGCTTTTTTGGGCTTGCCGCTGGAAAATGGGGGACTGGCTGCGCTGGTTTTGATCGGTCTAAGCATCGTATGTCTGACGGCGGCCATCAAATTTTTCCGCTGGGAATAGAAAAACGCCGGGCTGGTTTGGCTGCCAGCGCGGCGTTTGCTTTAGTCTTTAAAAATATCGGGCGTATGGATGAGCTTCCAGATGATCTTGAGATAGATGAGCCCGGCAATGCCCAAAAGGACGGCCCAGTTGGAGTCACCGGCATGAGCGGTGCCAGAAATCGTCTGCACGCTGCTCATGCTTTGCAGCGCCGCCGGCTGGCCGGAGGTCAAGAGGAAAAAGCCCAGGATGATGAGCAGTGACAATAGACAGATGCTCAGGATATTGCGGCGATAATTTTTCACCAGTACCACCTCGATTCTCGCGGGATAGTTGCTCCTGCTTCAGTATATGCACGAGGCGGTAAAAATAGTTATGCTGCTCAGCGCACAGGATTGCTCAAAGTACCAATGCCAGCGATGGTGACCTCCACTTGATCACCGCTGTGCAGCTGCGTGACGCCCTGCGGTGTGCCGGTCATGATGCAGTCGCCGGGCAGAAGCTCAGTGAAAGAGGAGAGGAAGGCGATAAGCTGGGGCACAGAGAAAAGCAGCTGCTTGGTGCTGGCAGACTGCACCAGCTGACCATTGACGCGGCCTTCTACCAATACGTCGCTGGGATCGAGCTCCGTCTCGATCCAGGGGCCCAGCGGCTTGTAGGTGGGATAGGATTTGCCGCGGAACCACTGGCCGTCCTGGCTCTGCACAGCGCGGTTGGACACATCATTGCCGCAGGTGTAGCCAAAGACATACTCCAGCGCCTCTTCCTCAGAGACCTGATAGCAGCGCTTGCCGATGACGACGACCAGCTCAGCTTCTTCATCGATGCGGCTGACGCCATCATTGAGACAGATGGCTTCGCCAGGGCCGATGACAGCGCTGGAAGCAGCCACGAAGCTGATCGGTTCGGTGGGGAGCTTTTTGGCGAAGTCCAATTCCCCCACATGATCATGATAATTGAGCCCGATGGCGATGAGCTGCCGGGGGATGATGGGCGCCAATAGCGTGGCCTCTGCAAAGGGGATGCGCACAGCACTCACGGTGTAAGCGCCGAAAAGATCTCCGGTGATGGGGGTGATAGACTCATCTTGATAAAGGCCATAGCCTGTATGACCATGATATTGATAACGAACGATACGCATGATGGACACTCCTTGTCAATAAACGTTGTTTTTCCTATTCGGCAAAAGGACAAATTTTTCCTGCTCTCAGCCAAAGTGCAGGCGAATAATAGAGAATTATTGACAATGTGGCAGAAATGCCTTGCAAAATCGGCGATTTATACTAAAATGTTAATAAGGCTATTTTACATAAAAGGGTGGGATCTATGAAAAAGAATTGGGTGAAAGTCTGCGCGATCATCATCATGGCAGCTTTTATCATCACCAGCATTTTGCCAGTCGTCATGGCTGATGATGTGGATGACAAGCTTTCCATGTTTGAAAAGCAGCAGCAGGAACTAAAAGCACAGATCAACGAAGCGAGGAAAAACGTCAACAACAGTGTCATTGAAAAAAATGCCCTGCTCAAAGAGCTCAAGGAAATCAACGACAATATCGACGATATCCAAAATGTGATCAGTCAGCTCGATATCGAGATCGGACAAGCTGAGACGCAGATCGATGCCACGCAGGTGGAGATCGAGAACAAGCAGCGTGACTTGGACGGCCGTCTGGCGATCTTTAATACCCGCTTGAAGGAGATCTATCAGTACGGTGATGTGGACTTTTTGGAGGTATTGCTCCAGTCCAGCAGCCTGACGGATTTTCTGACCCGCTTTGAATATCTGCGCTATATCGCCGATAATGACCAAAAGCTTCTGGAAGAAGTCAAGGGGCTCAAGCAGACCTTAGAGGATGAAAAAGCCTCTCTGGTCGCCCAGAAGGAAGAGCTGGAGAGCAAAAAGATCACGCATGAATCCAAGGTGCAAGAGCTCCAGGTCGCCAGCAACCGCCAGCAGGAATTGGTCAATGACAAGCAGCATGAAGTTGAACTGGAATATGCGTCATTAGCAGCTTTTGAGGAAGCGTCCAATCAGATCGCTGCCCAGATCAGAAGCTTGCAGACTTCCAGCGGCAAGGCACCATCCTCTATGGTTTGGCCCTGCCCCAGCAGCCATCGCGTCACTTCGCCCTATGGCCCCCGCGTCCATCCGATCAAAAAGACCAAATCTGTGCATACCGGTGTCGATATCGGCGCCTCCAGCGGCAGTAAAATTGTCGCTGCGGCAGATGGCAAGGTCATTGCCGCTGGCTACAACAGCGCCTACGGCAACTATATCATCATCGATCATGGCGGCGGAACAAGTACGCTCTATGGTCATATGTCCGCCTTTGTTGCGCACAATGGCGATCAGGTAACAGCTGGTCAGCAAATCGGCAAGGTCGGTTCCACTGGCCTCAGCACCGGCCCGCACCTGCACTTTGAAGTGCGGATCAATGGTCAGCATACCAGCCCCAATTCCTACATTGGGATCTAAAAAAACAGCATAGCTCAAAAATAACGGCCGCTTTCAGCAGACATTTGCTGGAGGCGGCCGTTTTGGCGTAGAAAATGATGGATGTTAAACGGAAATGACGACAGCAGTCGTGTATTGACATTGTGATGAGACTGGTGTAGTATATAACCATAAGAAACGACTGTAGTCGTGCAAAAAAGACACGCCAGACGTTTGCAGAGAGGGGCGAAAGAAAATGGGGATGTTGTCGTTGGGGGAAATGAGTTTTTATGGCGCGGTCATGATCATCGCCGTGCTCATCATTCGCCAGTTGGGCAGGTATAGGCTGCCTAAACGGACGTTTTTGCTCTTGTGGGCGGTGGTATTAGTGCGGCTGCTGGTGCCGGCAGCACTGCCTGCGCCCTTTGCCCACGCGGTGCTGTGCGAAACAGCCCCTGTGCTGCCGCAGGCTCAGCAGACGCAAATCGTGCAGACCGTGCCGCTGGGAGAAGGCGTGCTGCCGCAGACGGCGGTGGGCACAGTGGAGAGGACGATCGCGGCAGATGGTTTGCAGCTGGTGTGGCTTTTGGGGCTGGCAGCCTGCGCACTGTATTTCAGCATCTGTTACTATCGCTGCCACCGGCGGTTTCAAACGTCTCTGCCAGTAGAACAGCCTTTTGTGCAGGCGTGGCTAGAGGAGCATCCGCTCCGGCGGCCGCTCTCGATCCGCAGCAGTGACCAGATCATGACGCCGCTGACGTATGGCTATTGGCATCCAGTGATCCTTTTGCCGAAGGGAATGGATCAGCAGGATACCCAACAGCTGAGCTATATCCTCCAGCATGAGTATATCCACATCCGCCGCTGGGACGGTTTGACCAAGCTGCTCTTGACCGCAGCCGTCTGCCTGCATTGGTTCGATCCCCTGGTGTGGGTGATGTATCAGCTGGCCAATCGCGATCTGGAACTAGCCTGTGACGAGACCCTCCTGCGCCAATTAGGGGAAGGGGAGCGTACAGCCTATGCGCGGACGCTCATCCGGCTGGAAGAGTGTAAGAACCACTATTCGCCGTTATACAGTCACTTCAATGAACACACGACCGAAGAAAGGATCAGAGCCATTATGACCATACAGAGACCAAGCTGGAAAAAAACGTTATTATCGGCCGTTTTAGCAGGCGGCCTGCTTCTGGGACTGGCGACCAATGCCGCACCAGCCCAAGCGCATTATCAGACGGAGCCTTATTCTAAGAGCGAAGCGCTGACAGAACTCATGGACAGCGTGGTAAAAGAAGGCAGTTTTGTCTGCTTCACCCTGCCAGAAGCGTATCAGCAGGCAGAAGATTGGCAGATCATCATTGCCGGACGGTGGGAGGACGAGATCGGCTTCCTCACCAGCGAGCATTTATTGGAAAAGGAGAACCAGACCCATGATTGGGGCGCGGGACGGACGTATATGCTGCCTATGAACAAGCCCTATATAGAACTCACGCTGACAGCGTCCTTACCGGGAGAGAGCGAGAGAACGGTCGATCTGCTGACCATGACGGAGCTTCCGACGGGAGTGCTGACCACGCAATGGGCAAAAAATGAAGCAGAGGCTTCGCCCCGCATGGGAGCAGCGATCACAGGGCTCCAAGCCGACGGTACCTTGGCAGACGGTGAAGAAGCTGAGTCATTAAAAGCTTTTGAAAAAGCCTCAGCTCAGATCGCTGCGCAGATCGAAGCCATGCCATCTGCCAGCAGCCAAGCGCCCCGATCTATGGTCTGGCCCTGCCCCAGCAGCCACAAGGTCACCTCGCCCTACGGTACGCGAGTCCATCCCATCACAGGGGAAGAAACGCTGCACTCTGGCATTGATATCCTGGCTGATGAGGCGAGCAGCATCGTCGCTGCGATGGACGGCCAGGTCATTGCCGCAGGGTATGATAAAATTTACGGCAACTACATCATCGTCGACCATGGCGGCGGGACCAGTACACTCTATGGTCAAATGTCTGCCTTTGTCGCGCATAATGGTGACGCTGTAACGGCTGGTCAGCAGATCGGCAAGGTCGGTTCCACCGGTCAGAGCACCGGAGCGCATCTGCATTTTGAAATACGGATCAATGGCGAACCAGTCAGTCCGAATAGTTATTTGGGGATATAGGCGGATCGGTCCAAAGAAACAGCTGAAACATTTTGTATGTTTCGGCTGTTTTTTTGTATTTACCCTCTTGACAAAATACGGCAGCGCCGCTATCATGAATATATGAATAAACGCTCATATGTTC
>CABVBB010000068.1 GCA_902496505.1 uncultured Peptococcaceae bacterium | reverse complement strand
GGGGATGGTCTCGGCCTGGGGGTGGGCGCTGGCGCGGATCTCACGAGTGGCGCCGTAGCCGTCCAATATGGGCATTTGCAGATCCATGAGGATGACGTCGTAGGTGCCGGGCGCGGAGGCGGTGAATTTATCCAATGCTGCTTGGCCGTTGGCCGCGCCGTCCACGAGAAGACCGGCTTCTTCGAGCATGGTCTGGGCGATCTCCATATTGAGCGGATTGTCTTCAGCTAGGAGCACGCGCACGCCGCTCAGGGTCTCACGGGCTGTCTGCACAGGATCGTCCGAACTGCTGGTCAGGTTTTGGACGGTCTGCTGGGGATCGGCGATCTGGAGATAGAGGGTGACGGTGATGCGGCTGCCGCGGCCGAGTTCGCTCTCGACCTGGATATCGCCCTGCATGGTGGCGATGATGCCTTGGGCGATGCTCATGCCCAAGCCGGTGCCGGGCACATGCTGGGCGATGACTTCATCGGCGCGGGCGAAGGGCTGGAAGACGCGCTCGATAAACTCAGGGCTCATGCCGATGCCGTCGTCTTCGACGGTAAAGAGGAAGCAGCCGGTATCGGAGGTGCGGGCGGGGATCTCTTGGACGCCCAGGAGGATATGCCCGCCAGAGGGGGTGTATTTGACGGCGTTGGTCAAAAGGTTGAGCAGCATCTGCCGAATGTGGCTGATGTCACCGATGAGCTGGTCGTGGATCAGCTCGTCGGCGGCTATGGTGATCTCCTGCGCTTTGTCCTCCACTTCCTGTCGGATGATGGACTGGAGTTCACGCAGCAGTTCGCGGACGCTGAAGGGCACCTCAGCCAATTCCAGCTTGCCCTTCTCGATCTTGGACATGTCCAGGATATCGCCGATCAGTGCCATCAAATGTTTGCTGGAATCGTCGATCTTGCGCAGGCAGTCTTGGAGACGCTCACGGTCGTCGATGTGCTGCGAGGCGATGGCGGCCATGCCGACGATGGCGTTGATGGGCGTGCGGATATCGTGGGACATCTGCGCTAGGAAGCTGCTCTTGGCTTCATTGGCGGTCTTGGCGGCTTCGTAGGCGGCAAGGAGATCGTTGCGGTTCTGCTCCTCCTGCTCTTTTTCGGCCTCCACATTGTGCGCAGCCACGATGAATTTGACGGGCTCGCCGTTTTGACTCTCTGCCAAAATGATGTGGATGCGCATCCAGCCGTAATAACCGCCGTAATCTCGCTGATATTCTCGGGAATAGCTGGTCTCGCCTTGTTTGAACTGCTGACGGATGCTCTCCAAGGCCATTTCTTGGGCGAAGCGCTCCTGATCTTGGGGGTGGATGAGTTTATCGCGGTAGCTTTCCAGGAGTTCGCTGTAGAATTCTTCATCTTTGAGGTAATGCTCGGCATCCAGCCGCAGGCGGAAGGCTTTGTAGGTACCGGCGGGCAGATCGACATAGAGCACGGAATGGTAGGAGGAGGACAGCCCCTGAATGATGTTCTTGGACTCGACGTAGAGTCGTTTCTGCTCTTCCTCGGCCAATTCCTTGCGCTTTTGCTCATCGATATCCATATTAGCGAAGACTACCTTGGTCACTTTGCCGTCTAGGATCTCCGCCAAACTGAAGCGGGCCCGCACCCAGCCGATATGGTCAGGATAGACTCTGCGGAAATCCACGTCAAAGGCGGGCTGTTCCAGAGAAAGCCGCGCCCGCAAAAACTCAGGGCTGCCGACCTGGCGCATTTTGTCCTGATCCTCCGCATAGACATAGGTTTGGACAAACTTTTCATAATAGATGCTTAGTGACCCTTTGGGGAAGGCCTGTGACTGGACGACCATTTCTTCCTGCCAGATGGCCTCCTGATGATCCCGTTCCAGATCGAACAAATAGATGGAATAATAGCACTGGCAGAGGTTGGAGAGCACCTTATCGCGCACCCGCTCCTGCCATCTGTCGTCCGTATCGCGCAAGGTGAGCAGGATGCGTTCCTCATACTCCTGTTTGACCAGCGCCGCATAATATTGGTAATAATGGAGCAGGCCCGCATTGTCGTAGCGTCTGAGGGTGCCCTCCAGATAGCCGCCAGCCTGGTACTGCTCCACTTGATAGATGCGCGCGAATATGGCTTGATCCTCGCTGGGCATACTGGCCGCAAACTGGGTGTAAAAATCAGCAAAATTGCCCCGGTGGCTGAGCTCAAGCGTTTCTCCGGAATAATGGATGCAGTTGTACCCACTGAGCATCAGATCCACGCTGATGACCAGCTTGTATGTCTGAGACATAGCGATCTGCGCGGCGGCTTCCTCCAGACGTTTCTCGATCACGCCGTTTTGTTCATCGATGGCCAAAATGACCCATGGCTGCTCATTGGTGTACTGCTGGCTGGGCATGAGCACGACCCGCCGCCAATCGCCAGCTGAATTGCGGTACAAAAGTTCCTGCCGCTCCTCACTCTGCGCCAGATGCGCCTGGATGCCGGCCGATTCCACAAAAGCCCGTATGGGCGCTTGATACTCCTCGGCCACCCATTCCGCAATGAAATGGTGCACCAGCGTCTCATAATCCTCGATCCCCGCGGTGAAATCCTGCGCATATTCCGGCAGCTTGATGACCTTATACGATTTATCCTGCAGATTGCAGAGCAAAATGCCGCTGTAATTGGTGCTCAGGCTTTGGATGACTGCATGATGCTCCTGCTCCAGGCTCACGGTGTTGGTGATATTTTGATGATAGCCTCTGATGCAGATGCCCTGGGTATAATTCCGGTCGCGCACCCCGCCGCAGCGGATGAAGATCCTGCCCCAGAGGGGATGCTGCCAGGGATATTTCACCTCTGCCCGATTGTCCGAAATGATCTTGACCATCGAGTCCTCCACAAAGGGCCGATACGTCTGCTCGATGCGGCTGTACCAATGGCTGTAGCACACTTCCGGTGAAACCGCTTCCCCAATGCCCAAAAGCGTCAGCATGGCCTGATCCGCATACATCCGCGGCGGCCTGCCCTCGTCCATCTCTATCACCCACAAGCCCGTCTGTGCCTCCAGCAAGATCTCCTGGATCATGCTCATATCCTTAAAATGCTCCTGCATAAAAAAGCCCCCGCCCCTTCTCCACCATTTGCCAAATTTTTTCATTGCTCACTTTATTTTAGGATACTTTGAGGGGATTGACAAGCTTCTTTCCGGAAAATATGCCGCTTTGCTCGACGTCGGCGCTGCACTTTGTTATAATGAGTACAAACAGACTGAGAAAGGAGGACTGGCCATGCCTTTTAGAGATCTGCCCGGCGCCAAGCTCGTGCATTACAAAAAAGGCGACATCCTATTAGCCAGCGGTGAACGACTGACCCACCTTTTCTATCTGATCGAAGGCGTCGTCAACCGCGAGATCACCACCGAAAACGGCAACGAGACCATCGTCAGCATCAAGACCAACGAATCGCCCATCGACGCTCTGGTCGGCGTCATCCTGCTCTACCGCGACAGCGATATTTCCAACAGCACCTTTGTGGCCAAGACCGACTGCACCTGCTATCTCATTCCCAAAGAAAGCTATTTGGAAGTGGCCAACAAAAGCCCCGAGCTGCTCCTTGCTACCATCCGGCTGATGACCCGCGAGACCAAGCGGCTGACCGAGCTTTACAACAGCAAGCGCGAAGGTGACGCCGCCAGCCGCCTCTGCGCCCTGCTCCTCGACCAAAGCCGCCCAGCGGACGGTCAGCTCATCGTTCCCGCCTATTGGAACAACCTCGAGATCGCCAAGTACCTCGGCATCCACACCGTCACCGTCTCCCGCATCCTCAAGATCCTCAAGCAGGCCGGCGCCATCCAGCGCTCCGCCCAGGGCCTCGTGCTCACTGATCCCGCCAAGATCACTGCCTACGCTGAGCACCGCGAACAACTCAATTACCGCTGAGGCTCACTATCCGTCCCCAGGAGGTTTCCACCCATGACAAGATCAACAATCACCCGCCTGAACCGCCTGCTCAATATCCTCATGGGCAGCATCGGCGGCGTCTTTATCGGCCACACCCTCTTTATCTGCTGGCACTACCAGCGCTATCCCGGCCTCTACGCCATGCAGTCCGCCCCCTGGTATACCGCCATCGTCGTCTATGCCTGGGGCACCGCTGCCCTGCTGGCGCTGGCGCTGCTTTTTCAGGCCCTGATCAACCACCAGCTCAAAAAAGGCTGACCGCATCCATATGAGGGTGCGGTCAGCCAGACGGACCACTTCTCTGGGCGCTGACATGACGACGCCCTTAGCACTATCCAGAAGAAAAATGCAGCACCCCTGCAAAATCACGGGAGGCCCCTTGTGTGAAAAAGCGCGCGGCGGGATGTAAAAACAGGCCAGCATTTTAGAGCCGCAGCGTGGTTTTCATGCGCCGCACCTATCGTCAGGCCAGAAGATAGCCCCGGCTTGGCTGTCCTCTTTACAGCAAACGCCCTTTATGCTAAAGTGGTCATATACTGCACACTCACCGTACACGGAGGGGATATTTATGCTCGCACGTTTCAAAGACCAGCTGCTTTCACCCAACGGCATGACCATCGTCAATGTCTTCTTTGCCCTTTCGGTCTTTTTCCTTGGGCCATTATCCACGATCATTGCCTTTGGCCTCTGGCTGGCCTTCTTGGTCTACAACATCCTGCACACGCCCCACAAAAGCACCCAGATCGTCTACGGCCTCTTGGCCGCTTATGCGCTCTTTGTCCTGTTATACAATATCTATGCGCTGCTCATCTTCCTGCACTGAGCGGCTCAGACCTTTTCCAGCAGCACAGCCATCGTGCGGCCAGCCTCTGTATAGGCACGTCCGGCCACATCACCATAGATATCGCACACCTTGAAGCCCGATTCCTGGGCTTCTTTTTTGATGTCCGCAGGCGTAAAACAGGTATTCCAGAGATAATACGGCGTCACGCCGCCATCCGTCACGATCACGCTCTGCTCCAGCGTGACCCGGCCGCCATATTTGGCCCGCCGCTCCAGACTCACATACGATCCACCCCGCCAAAAGCCGCCCTCCGGCTGCAAGGTCCACGTCTGGCCCGTCTCGAACTGCTCGTAAAATATTGGCGTGAACACATCCAAGAGCAGCCGTCCGCCCGCTCGCAGCCGCCCATGCAGCAGCCGCAGGAGCAGACGCCGCTCTGCATCAGAGAGCGCCCCATAATCACAATAGATCATCGTCGCCAGGTCAAATGTCTCCTCCAGCGCGAGCCGCAGATAATTTTGACAGCTGTAGGTGATCGCCAGCCCCTGTTCCTTTGCCGACTCTCGCGCATACGCCAGCGAACGGCTGGAAATATCCACCCCCATCACATGAAAACCCGCGCGGGCAAACCGTTCCGCATACAGCCCCGGCCCGCAGCCCACATCCAAAAGCGCCGGATAAACCGCCGGCGGCAAGATCTGGGCGATCCACGCCGCTGATTCGTCCATAAACGCCCATTTGCGGCTGGCTCCCTCAAATTCCGGCGCCAAATGGGCCTGAAGCATTGACTGGGAAATATACTCCTCCTCCCAAAATGCCGCCTCCGACCGTTCATAAAGCGCAGGCTTCACCAAAAAACGCTGCAATTCCTCCCACATTTCGCTCTCCTCCTTCATATTTCGGCAAACAAAAAAGCCGCAGAGTCTTCACTCTGCGGCCCGTTGAAGATAGAGGCACAGAGTTGATAAGACCGCTTCCAAAGAGCGCCAAATAAACTGCCGCAGCAGCCTATTTTTTGCTTCCTTTACACGTGATCTTATCCAACTCTTCTCCAGCCCTGTCCACGACCCTGCTAACCCAGCCGCCCAACAGTCCGGATGCCCTCATCCTTTCTGATCGATGCCTTCCCTTGAGCATACAAGATACCGCTTCCCTTGTCAAGCGCCGCCCTTGCCATCGCTCCGATGTTCTGCTACAATGAACTTGACCATTCTCATCCGAAAGGAGCGCTCTCTCATGTTCCATCCGACCCATTTCCTGCTCATCACCGCCCTTTTGGCTCTGACCCTAGCTGGCTGCGGCCAGGCCCCGACCAGCCTCTCCAGCGGCACTTATTACGCCCCAAAAGGCGAAACTGCACTGCTGGCCCCCTCCCTCACGCTGGATATGGACCAGCAAAGCTTTGTCTTCACCCACGATCCCTCATCCTCCTACCTCAGCATCGGCACGTTTACGATCGACGGCGACAAACTCACCGCCGCTACAGATGACGGCCGCTATACCTATACCTTTCGCCTCACCGGCGAGGATACTCTGGCCTTTGAGTCAAAAGGATCCTCGCTCCTCTTTCCACTCAGCGGCCAATCGCCAGCTGACGGGACCATCTTTCAATTAAGCGAGGAATACGACATGACCACTCTATTTGACCAATACCAGCAGCTCTCGCTCGACGGCAGCCTGCTTGCATTAGCACCCGGCGAGATCACCACGCCCTACTATTGCTACCCTGTAGGCGCTGTGCCTATCGGTTTTGAAGGCAGCATCCTCTACTGCTTCATCCCCGAGTACGGTGATATGGTCTTCGCCGCCGATCCCGAATATTATACAGACCCCGCGCAGATCGGCGATCAAGTCTATCCCCTGGCGCAAAATTTTTCCGACTTCCTGCGCCTTATCCTAGCCTGCGGCTCAGCCAATCCCCTCGAGCAGATCATCGGGATGGACCAAGCCCAGTTCGATCAGCACCTCCAAGCAGAACAAGCTCAGCAAACACCCCAGCAAAAAGAAGCGCTTGCTCTGCTTCAGCAGACCTTTGGCCTCACCCCCATGGAAGACCCCTACCACTATGTCAAAACCCTCCAAGCCGATTTTGACACCAGCCTCATCCCCTACAGCAACGACTACTACGACACCCTAGGCCTGGAACGCCCCGACGGCACCACCGCTGACACTAGCTCAGAAGGCGAAATGGCACTGTTCCAGCTCGAACGATAGGGTCCAGATAAAAAGAGGAGCGAGATCACCACTTGCACGGTGATCCCGCTCCTCTTTTTATAGTCCTCAGTCATGGTCATACTCCATCAGCTGACCACACTTATTGCAATACCCCGCATCCGGCTCATTCCAGCGCAGCCCGCGGAACATGGTGCCGCAGTACGGGCAGCGATCAACATAGAGCATCAGCCCCAGACCAGCCGCCAATAAAATCGCTCCCGGTGTCCAGAATACATACGTATTGAGCAGCCCGCCCATACAAACCAGCGGTGTCCCGAAGATAAAACACAAAGACGAAACCCGCGTCAACGTCCTATTTAGCTTCTTCATCCCCCACGCCCCCCTACAAAAAAAGGCCCAGCCACAGCCAAGCCAAAAAAGATCCATCTACATAAAACCCCGTTCTATTTCTATATACCCAAGGACTTTCCCCACATCGACCCACAGTCAGGGCGGCGAGAATAGATGCAGCGCCCCACGCTTTTCTGGCGGGGTGGGTCGTGAGGATTTTGCCCCCTTGGGCAACAATGGCCTGCGCTATTCTCATATTCTCACCGACGCCAATCCCCTACATCGAACCACAGTCAGGACGGCGAGGTTAGATGCAGGGCTAGGCGCCCTTTGTTTCTAAAACCGAAACGGCCTCGCCCCACGCTTTTCTGGTGGGGTGGGTCGTGAGGATTTTAGGAACAAAGGGCAGCAACACCTGCGCTAACCTCACTGACGCCAATCCCCACATTGAACCACAGTCAGGGCAGCGAGAATAGATGCAGTTCTAGGCGCTAAAGATTGCTGAAACCGGAGCGACCTAAACGGTCGTGAGGATTTCAGCAATCTTTAGCAACGACGAAATGCGCTATTCTCGCCGCCCTGACCCCCTGGCTTAATAGAATTCGCCTCCCAAAGCATCCAACACCCTCTGCAAATCCTCTTTGCCATAAAATTCGATCTCAATCTTGCCCTTTTTGCCGTTGTTTTTGATCCGCACTTGGGTGCCCAGGCGGGTCTTGAGCTGCTCCTGAATGGTCGTCAGTTCCGGCGATAAGGTCGGCGGCTCCTCGAAGAGGACTTCCTTGGTCACGGTGGTGATGGTGCCCTTTTTCTTGAGCTTATTGATCATATTCTCCACGTCCCGCACGGACAGGTTGCTCTGATAGATCTCGTGGGCAAATTCGATCTGCCACTTGGCGTCATTCAGCGCCAAAAGCGGCCGCACATGGCTCACCGACAGTTTTTCCTCCTCCACGAAGGCCAGCACTTCCTCCGGCAGCGACAGCAGACGCATAGTGTTCGACACCTGCGGCCGAGATTTGCCCATACGCTTAGCAATGAGATCTGCGCTGTAGCCGAAGCGATCGGCCAGCTGTTTATAGCCCCGAGCTTCCTCAATAGGATTGAGATCCGCCCGCTGGATATTTTCGATCAAGGCCAATTCAAAGA
>CABVBB010000067.1 GCA_902496505.1 uncultured Peptococcaceae bacterium | reverse complement strand
ATGATATTTTGGATATGAGCCGGATCGAGAGCGGCAAGCTGAATCTCACGATCCAGCCGCTATTTATCCAAGAGGAGATCCAGCGGGTCTATAATATCATCCATGGGCAGGCTGAGGAAAGGCATCAGACCTTCACAGTAGATCTGTCTGGGGTGGCACATGAAACAGTCTATGGCGATGCGCTGCGGGTAAATCAGATCTTGATCAATATCCTAGGCAACAGTGTGAAGTTCACGCCGGAGGGCGGATTTATCCGCTGGACGATCACGGAGCTTGCGGATAAGCCGGGCTGGGTACGGGTGCGCCATGTGATCACAGACAGCGGCGTGGGCATCGATCCCCAGTTTTTGCCCCATCTTTTTGAAGCGTTTGAGCAGGAGAATAGAAGTGGCAGCACCATTTCCGGCAGCGGCTTGGGCATGGCTATCACCAAAAATCTGGTGGATCTGATGGGCGGCACCATCCAGGTGGAAAGCACTCCAGGTCAAGGCACCACCTTTACTGTCGAGCTCAGCTTCCAGAT
Source organism: uncultured Peptococcaceae bacterium (assembly GCA_902496505.1). Lineage (GTDB taxonomy): Bacteria > Bacillota > Peptococcia > Peptococcales > Peptococcaceae > CABVBB01. Next base: position 7,835 of record CABVBB010000067.1, on the reverse strand, counting down.
CAATGAGGACGCTGCTGGCGGCCTGGAGACCAGCGGGGCGGACAGCTGTGCGCTGGGACGAGCACTGCCGCAGGGTGCCAGGATCTTATTGGTGGATGATAATGCGCTCAATAGAGAGATCGCTCTGGAGATGCTGTCTGTTTACGGCCTGACCGTCGAAACGGCAGAAAACGGCGCGCTGGCTGTGCAGAAGTTTGCAGAGCACGAGGCGGGGTATTATCAAGCCATATTGATGGATATCCAAATGCCGGTGCTGGATGGTTATGCGGCGACGCAGAGGATCAGAGGACTGGCTCGCGCGGATAGCCGGCAGATCCCTATTATCGCCATGACAGCGGATGCTTTCGCCGAGGACATCCAGCGTGCCAAAGAAGCGGGGATGGACGCTCATGTGGCCAAGCCGGTGGATTTTGAACAACTGTATCTATTGCTGCAGAAATTGATCTAGGGGGATCGCTGATGAAATGGGGTAGAAAAACAGTGGCCGTGCTGCTCTGCGCAGCGCTTATGGCCGTCAGTTTGTCGGGCTGTGGACAAAAGAAGGATCTGGTGGTAGATGAAAGCAAGGAGCCGGTCGTCCTGTCGTGCTTTTTGCCGATGAGTTTTCGCGAAAATGAGGGCGTCAATGCCTTTTTGCAGTTGATCGATGAATACAATGCCGCGCATGATGAGGTGCAGATCCAGATAGAGGGCATCTCCATCAAAGACGGCTACAATGAAGTGCTGGCCAAGCGTCTGGCTTCCGGTGAAGGCGACGATATTTTTGTGGTCAATGCCGACAGCGTCAAAGGTTTTGTCGCGCAGGGCTATCTGTACGATCTGTCCGGCCTACCAGCTTATGAACGGCTGTATCCTGCGGCTAAGGAACAGGCCAATGTGGAGGGACTGATCTATACCGTGCCCCTGACGATGTCCGCCTATGGGATGTATGTGAATCAGGATCTCCTCAAAACATACGGCTTAGAGCCGCCCAACGATCTGGACTCCTGGCTGGCTTGCTGCGACACGCTGAAAGCCAATGGAGTGACGCCGCTGGCGCTCAACCGCTGGTACAGCATGACGGCGCCGGTCATGGCCCGAGGTCTCTACGAGATCTACCAGGCGGATAATTATGAAGAACTGGTGGCCGGACTTAATGACGGCAGCCTCAAGATCGGCGATTATATGCTGGAGGGCTTTGAACTGTTTGAAGAGATGCTGGATAAAGGCTATTATGGCGATGATCTGACTCGGGAATATGTGGACGGGCTGCCCGCCTGCACCAAAGATCTGGATGATTTCCAAAACCAAGCGGTCGCTTTTGCTTTTTTCCCTTGCGGAGTGGAAAAGTATTTTGATGACCGGATGAAACAATTCACCTACGAAGCGCAGGGCATACCAGCACTGCCTGACGGGACCGTCTGCCTGCCTTCTATCGCTGATCGTTTCTGCATCAATGCCAATAGTGAGCATCTGCCGGAAGCGCTGGCTTTTGCCGAATTCCTGACCAATGCCAATTCGCCCGATATCCTGGCTGACGGCGGCGGAACGCTGCCCTCAAGAGAAGGACAGGCTGGTACGCCCACAGGCGCTGAGCATATGCAGAAGCTCCTCGATTTGGTCGAGCAGGAGGGGCAGATCCCTATCGAAGATATGCGGTTGCATTTTACCTATTGGGATACCGTGCGCATACTGTGCTTGGATATGGTCGACGGGATGTCCGCTGAGGAAGCGGCAGAAAAGTATAATGCGATCCAGATGGAACAGATAGAGGCTTATGCAGCAGAAAAAGCGGCGCTGTGACGGTGAGGCCGCTGAGATCCCACTGCACCATATAGCGTATAAAAAGCTGCTCTCCAGGGCAGCTTTTTTGGTGCTTTTTGCGCCATTTACCGTTATAATGGAAAGAGAGGCGGCAAGCAGCCGCTTCGGAAACGAACACTGAAACCGAGGGATGAAACACAACACACAAGGAGGGTCTATGATGAAACACAACCTGAAAAAAACCATGGCTTTATTTTTAGCACTCATGCTGCTTATGAGCACAGCCGCCAGCGCCTGGGCAGCCGCGGTGGAGACGGTGACCGCCCAGCTGCGGCCAGATTTCACCATCATCATCGATGGCAGCGAGCGGACTTTTTACACAGCCGCCGGCGAAGAAGTCTACCCGATACTTTATAATGGCACCACCTATCTGCCCCTGCGGGCTATCGGTGAAGTGATGGGCAAAAATGTCAACTGGGATCAGGCGACGAAGACCATCACGCTCTACGGCACACGCAGCGGCCGCACCACTGGCGTCAAAGGCGACCTGACTTACGCCAAAAGCATCACGGCTACTTTGCGCGGCGATTTCACGCTGGCTATCGACGGCACAGAGCGCCGCTTCACCGATGTCAACGGCAATACGCTCTATCCGCTCCTGTATGACGGGACCACCTATCTGCCGCTTCGAGCCATCGGCCAGCTTATGGGCAAAAACGTGGGCTGGAACAGTACGACGAATACCGTTACCCTGACCAGCAAAGACAGCATAGAGGATCCGCTGGTCACTGATGCGGACAGTTTCACCAGTGCCAAGATTCCTGAAACCGATTGGGGCAATTATATCGGTCTCAGTGAAGCCAAACGCATCGCCTTGGCGGATGCAGGACTAAAAACCAACCAGGTCACCTTTGTGCAGACCCAGCTGGACAAAGATAACGGCGTCTGGCAGTATGAGATCGAATTTTATACGCCTAACGGCAAGGAATATGATTACAGCATCGACGCCCTGACCGGCAAGATCCGCAGCGTCGATTACGAGGCTGAGCACCATACGGCGGCCAGCGGTGAGCACCACGGTCAATACATCGGCGTCAGCCAAGCTAAAGAAAAAGCTTTGGACCGCGCCGGTCTCACAACTAGTCAAGCCACCTTCACCAAAGCTGAGCTTGATCGTGAAGACGGCCGCATGGTCTACGAACTCAAATTTTACGCTGGCAGCAAGAAATATGAATGCGACGTTGACGCCCTGACTGGGCAGATCACCGATTGGGAAATGGAGTACGACGACTAAGTCATGGCCAGAGCAGCAAGCGTATCGCCTTATTTGGGGCGGTACGCTTTTTTCGTGCACCTTTGGCCGGAAAAATTGCTGCAAAAATAATTTGCAGCCTTCAAAAATATCTGCGCAATATATTGATACGCACCAAGCTGCCGAAGCGTTATAATGAAAATAAATGCTAAAAATGCAGGCGGCTTATTTGGCGGAGGCCAACGCACAGCGGCTGCCTGGCTAGGGGGAATCGACTATGCTTGACGAACAACGGCTCACCAGAAATGGTGAGCGGCTGCTGATCTTTGCAGTGATGCTGGGGTCTTTTTTGGCAGTCATCAATACGACGACCATCAATATCGCTCTGCCCAGCTTCAGAGAGTATTACCACGCCGATATCCAGACCGTGCAGTGGCTGGTAGTCGGCTATATGCTGGCCAATGGACTGGTCATGCCCACCATTGGTTACTTTATGGATCGCTTCAGCGGCAGCAAGCTCTTTGCGCTGGGGCTTCATCCTTTTGGCGACCTCCGTGCTCTGCGGACTGGCGCCCAGTATCGAGGTCCTCATTGCTGCCCGCATCGGCCAAGGTCTGGCCGGCGGCATCCTCATGCCCGTGCCCGGCGCACTGGTCTACCAATTCATCCCCAGAGAGCGGCAGCTGATGACCATTTCGCTGATCTCCATGGTCACCTCAGTGGGGGTGGCCCTAGGACCGACGCTGGCAGGCGTGCTCATCAACTACTGGGGCTGGCGGGCCATCTTCTTTTTCAACGTGCCGGTGGCCTTGGTGGATCTGTTTTTGGTCATCAAATATGTGCCCGTGAAGATCCTCTGCGCCGGTCAAAAGTTGGACGTCCTGGGGCTGGCCTGCGCCTCCATCGGCACGGTGGGCCTCTTGATCGGCTTCAACCAAGGCAGCGAACTGGGCTGGACCTCGCCGGTCGTCATCGGTACTTTGCTGGTCAGCACAGCGGCCATGCTCTATTTCATCTGGCATGAGATCCGTATCAAGATGCCCATGCTCAATTTCGCTGTATTTGGCTACGCCGGCTTTACGTACAGCTTTTTGCTCAATAGCGCCACATCCATCGCCACCTGTCTGTCGCCTATGTTCATGGCGCTGTTTTTGCAGGACGTGCTGCAAATGGATGCCCTGCACGCTGGGCTGGCGATGTTTCTGCCGTCGATGGTCATGGCCTTTATGGCGCCGGTGGCCGCCAAATCAGCCGAGCGCTTCAGCCGGCGGGCAGTCACCTTCTTGGGCATGGCAGCGCTTTTGTGGGCGACGTGGGAACTCAGCCGCTTCTCACTGGCGACCACCATCATTGGATTTACCATTTGGCTATCCCTGCGCTATGTGGGGCTGGGGCTGATGATCCCCATCATCAATAATTTCGCCATGAGTGCTGTGCCTATGCAGCTGGCCAGCCACGCTTCCGCCATGCTCAACTGGACCAGACAGCTGATCTCCACCATGTCTATCAGCGTGTTCAGCATCCTCTACGGCAGCCATATGCTCCGTTATCTCCAGCAGGGTCTGGGCGCCGGTACACCTGTTGACCAAAGCCGGATCATCGAATGTGCAGCCATCAATGATGTCAATTTTTACTCGCTCCTTTTGCTGGTCGTCTGCGTGCCCCTGATCTGGTTTTTGAAAGATGAGCTGTTGGCCCAAACCGACCTCCAAGCTTGAAGCATCTCGGATAGCACGATCATTTATGCCAAAAAGACCTTGCCGCCGCAGGGTCTTTTTGGCGTAAAAAACAGGCACAAAATTTGCGCAGCGTCTTGCTTTTTGGGACGAAATGGGTATAATGCAATACAGAAAAAATTTGCAAGGGAAAAAGAGGACGATCAGCATGGAAAAAGTCTATCATGTGCAAATGTCTGAGTCCTATCTGGTGGCGGCGCTGCTGTCGATCACCGGGGGCTTTCAGGATGCTTATACCTATGCCTGCCGCGGCGGCGTGTTTGCCAATGCGCAGACCGGCAATATCGTTTTGGCCGGACAGAGCTTGGCCTTGGGACAGTGGTGGCGATCGCTCAGCTACATCGTACCCATACTGGCCTTTGTAGGCGGCGTTTATCTGGCGCAGGAAGTGCGCATGCACTTCAAATATTATCAAAAGCTGCACTGGCGGCAGATCATCCTGCTCTTGGAGATCGCTATATTGTTTGCAGTCGGCCTGCTGCCGGCAGGGGCCAATATGGCAGCCAATGTCCTGGTCTCCTTTACCTGCGCGCTGCAGGTAGACAGCTTTCGCAAGATCCACGGCAATGCTTACGCCACCACCATGTGCATCGGCAATCTGCGCACCGCCACCAATCTGCTCTACTCCTACGAGGTGACCAAAGACCCCACCTATCGGCGCCGCAGCCTGCAGTACTATTCCCTGATCCTGGTCTTTTTGCTCGGCGCAGCTTTGGGCGGTGCAGCCTCAGCCCATTTCGGCATGACGGCCATTTGGTTCTGCTGTGCGGCCATGCTCGTGAGCTTTGGCGCGATGTTCATCCGCGAAAATGTTCCCGAAGATGTCGAAGTCTGCCTGGAAGCCGAAAGTTTGCTGGATGAAATGCGTGAGATCCGTTTGGAATTAGCCAACCGCCTGCATAAGGTCAAGCATCAGCCCGAAGAAGAGCAAGACGTGAAAAAGCACCGAGGTTAGACCGCATCACCGACGTTAGCGAAAGTTCAGGGCGCTTTTTTTATATTGCACGGCCAGCCAGACGGCGTATAATGGAAGTACAGACAACGACCGCATACGCGAGGAGAGGTGGATACGATGGAACAAATATCCCTGTTTGAAAACGGCATGGCCCAGCCCCTGGCCGCCCGGCTGAGACCGCGCAATTTGGACGAATACGTCGGCCAGACCCATCTATTGGGCCCGGGCAAAGTGCTGCGCCGCCTGATCGAGAGCGATCAGATCTCCTCCATGATCTTCTGGGGGCCGCCCGGCGTCGGCAAGACCACCTTGGCCCGCATCATTGCCAATCAGACCAAAGCAACCTTTATCGATTTTTCCGCCGTCACCAGCGGCATCAAAGAGATCCGTACCGTCATGCAGCGTGCCGAAGAAAATCGCCGCTACGGTGAAAAGACCATCGTTTTCGTCGACGAGATCCACCGCTTCAATAAAGCTCAGCAGGACGCCTTCCTGCCCTTCGTTGAAAAAGGCAGCATCATCTTGATCGGCGCCACCACCGAAAATCCCTCCTTTGAGATCAACGGCGCTCTGTTGTCCCGCTGCAAAGTCTTCGTTCTGCAAGCCTTGCAGCCGGACGAGCTCAAAGCACTTTTGCAGCGCGCCCTGCACGACGAGCGCGGCTTTGGTCAGCAGATAGTGCACATTGACGACGAGATGCTCGAGATGATCGCCGTCTTTGCCAATGGCGACGCCCGCACCGCCCTTTCCACGCTGGAAATGGTCATCTTAAACGGCGACATGGCCGAAGACGGCGTCGTCACCGTGACCACCGATACCCTCGAGCAGTGCATCTCCCAAAAATCCCTGCTCTACGATAAAAACGGCGAAGAACACTACAACCTCATCAGCGCATTGCACAAATCCATGCGCAATTCCGACCCCGACGCCGCTGTCTATTGGCTGGCCCGTATGCTCGAGGCCGGAGAAGATCCCCTCTATGTCGCCCGCCGCGTCACCCGTTTTGCCAGCGAAGACATCGGCCTGGCCGATCCCCGCGCCCTAGAGATCGCCATCGCCGCCTACCAGGCCTGCCACTTCATCGGGATGCCCGAATGCAGCGTCCACCTCACCGAAGCCGTCGTCTATATGGCCCTGGCCCCCAAATCCAACGCCCTCTATATGGCCTACGAACACGCCAAAAAAGACGCCCTCAAACAACTCGCCGAACCCGTCCCCCTAGTCATCCGCAACGGCGTGACCAAACTCATGAAAGAACTGGATTACGGCAAAGGCTACCAATACGCCCACGACAGCCAAGACAAACTCACCAATATGCAGTGCCTCCCCGATAATCTCCTCCACCGCACCTACTATGAGCCCACTGACCAAGGCCTCGAAAGCAAATACAAAGCCCGCCTGAATCAGATCAAAGAATGGAAAGGCCATCACCAGCCGCCAGAGGATAAGAAGTGAGCACAATAAAAGGCCTCCCAAACATCATTTGGGAGGTCTTTTGTTGTGCTGTTATTCATTTTCCAGCCGGGCTAAGAGCAGCTGGCAGCCTTCTGAGATATCCTGCCAGGCTTTGCTGAAATCGTCGGTGTACCAGGGGTCAGCGATATCCCGCGGTACGGGAGCGTCATCTAAGAACCGGCTGATCTTGCCGTCTGGATCACCGCCGCAAATGCGCTGCATCTGACGGATATTGGTCTCATCCATGCCGAAGAGATAGTCATACGCGGCATAATCCGCTGAGGTGAGCTGACGAGCCCGTTTGCCGCTGGCGTCAATGCTTTCGACTTTTTCGGCTACACGATCCATGATGATCTGGACAGTATTGTTCAGGATGCATGAGAGGCAAATATCACCGACCGCACCACCGCTGATTCGCAGCCGACTTTCACGAAGATCAAGATAATTTATTTGTCAAGGGATCGAAAAAAGTTCATCATATACTGCTTTGCATCAATTTTTAGGTGAGGGAAATAGTAAGTCAAATGATAAAAGTAGGGACTGCTCTTAAAAAAGTAATAAAGTGGGCCTAAGTCAAGGACAAGTGAAAAAGTGGCTAGACAGCCAAAAGCTGATTTCTGTATTGTACAGGAGTCGGCTTTTTTAACCCCCACTGACATCTAAATTGATTTTAATATTCCATATAATGATTGAT
>CABVBB010000066.1 GCA_902496505.1 uncultured Peptococcaceae bacterium | reverse complement strand
GGTCAAAATACGCTGGATGAACTGCTCGTTTTTGGCTATAGCGGCGGCAATACGGCTGATCTCGACCAGATCATGACCCAGACCGATGATCACGACTTGCTTCCCTTGCCTAAGACGCCATCGACCACAGCGGCCAGCGCCTCAGCCAGCATCTTGATCTCCGCTTGATCCTGGCCCTCGACCATGACCCGCAGCAGATTTTCCGTGCCGGAGGCTCTGACCAGGATGCGGCCCTGCTCGCCCAATTCCGCTTCAGCGCGGGCAATGGCTTCCTGGATCTTGGCTTCCTGCTGCCAGCCTTCTTTGCGTACGACAGGCACATTGACCAGTACCTGAGGATATTTATCCATAAAGGCCGCCAATTCCTTCAAGGAAGATTGGCTTTTTTTAACAATTTCTAAGAGTTTCATGCTGCTCATGATGCCATCGCCGGTGGTGTTATACTGCTTGAAAATGATATGGCCCGACTGTTCGCCGCCCAAGATAGCGCCAGTCTCATCCATTTTTTCGATGACATAGCGGTCGCCGACTTGGCTTTCTGCTACGGAGACGCCAATGGATCTGAGCGCTGCTTTGAGGCCCATATTGCTCATGATGGTAGCGACCATCAGATCGTTTGCCAGCTGGCCCTCTGCTTTGAGATAGCGGGCAAAGATGGCCAGCAGCTGATCGCCGTCTACCACCTGACCCTCGTGATCCACCGCCTGCAGGCGGTCAGCATCGCCGTCATAGGCTAAGCCCAGATCAGCGCTTTCCTCCACGACCGCATGCTGCAAAGCCGTGAGGTGGGTGGAGCCGCAGTTATCGTTGATATTGACGCCGTTGGGCGAATGGTAGATGGCCATGACCTCCGCGCCCATATCCTGCAAAAGCTGGGGCGCGATCTTGCTGGCTGCGCCGTTGGCACAGTCCACCACGATCTTCAAGCCGCTGAAATCACCGTCTACTTTTTCCTTGATGAAGCTGGAATAATACGCCGCGCCTTCGGAATACTCATGCACCCGGCCCAATTCAGCGCCCACGGGCTGCGGCAGATGGCTCAGATCGCCTTCTAAAAGCGCTTCGATAGCCAATTCCTGCTGGTCGGAAAGCTTCTGCCCATTGGGGTTGAAAAATTTGATGCCGTTATCATCATAAGGGTTATGGGAAGCCGAGATCACCACACCGGCCAGCGCTTCCAAATGCCGGGTCAGCACAGCCACTGCCGGAGTGGGGATGACGCCTGCCTTATACACATCCACGCCTGCTGAGCAGATGCCGGCGATCAAGCTGGCCTCCAGCATATCACCGGAAATGCGGGTATCCTTGCCGATGACCATAGCATTGACACCGCCGGTGGACTGCTCCTTGAGCACATGCGCCGAGGCTCTGCCCAAGCGGTAAGCCAGATCTGCCGTCAGGACGCTGTTCGCCTCCCCGCGCACACCGTCTGTTCCAAAAAATTTTCCCATGTATTGCCCTCCTGTACCTCTCTATTGTTCGTCTTGCTGAATTTGCTTTTTAAAGTTTAATGATTTTATCTTTACACGTTCTGCACCAATCGTCAAGGTCAAAAACCATATTTTGTGGTATTTTTTATGGATTTTCCGGTGCAGGCGTATTTTCCTTGGGGGTAAGCGTCACTTCTACAGCTGCCGGCTGGATCTGCGTCACGTGCAGACCGCTGTCGTCCTCCAAATGGAGTTCCAGCGTATGGGTGCCTGCCTCCAGGCCGGAAATGCTGACGTATGGCACGATGCCTGCAAGCTTCGCAGCGTCGTCCAGCTCTTCCTCCTGACCTTCGATGGTCACCTGAGCCGTAGTCTGACTGAGCGTCACGTCATATTCGCTATCGCCCCGGACGGTGATGGGGATATCCACGGTCTTGGTCACCGCCGACTGCGCGACTGTGACCAGGACTTTGACCGTATTGGTATTCATCAGCGTCACGCCGTCTGGAATGACCAATTCGGCCTCCTGCACCATATCCGCAGCGATATTGGAAATATAGATGGGCTTGGTGGTCAGCTGATCGATCTTGTCAATGTCCTCGAAGCTGCCGACGATCTTCACTGTCTCCGGTTCCGCAACGACACGGGAGACTGCGTACCCTTTGGCTGGCTGTCCGACCAGATTGGGCTTGATGGTGACCATCTTGGACGGCGTATCCTGATCGATGGGCAAAAAGACCTCCACAGCCTGCGGCGTCACGGTGACGCTCTTGTTATCCAAGACCACGCCCTCGTCGGTCACCAGTTTGACCGGCAGAGTGAGCACCAAATTTTCTGTCGCACCCGTAGCGTCGATCTCCACCTTGGCTGATGCGATCTGTTCCAGCAGCGTCTCCGAGCCCTGCACCAGGACTGTGGTCGGCTTGATGGACGGTGCGAAGCGGGTATAGCCCTCCGCCGCCGTGCCCAGCACTGTGGGCTGCACCTCCATATTGATCTCTGTCATCCGGTCTAAGGTCACGGTCACCTTAGACGGCCGGGTGGAGGATATCTCCACATTAGCCGGCGTCGTCACCTTGACGGGCAGCTGATTTTCGCCCAAGACTGCCTCGCTCAGATCGACCGTAGCGGTGAAATCGCTGCTGCGCAGATTGCTCACGCGGTCCTGCCGGCCCTTGATCGTCACCGTGACGGTACTGCTGCCGCCGCTGTAAGAGAGATCCTCCGCCAGGCCAACATAATCGATGGGCACATCAAAACGCTGATCAGCCAAAGGATTTTGCTGCGCATCAACATAAAACCATAAAAAAATGGCAAAAATAACAGCTACCACCTTGAGCGGAAAATTGTTGATGGGCTTTTTCTGTTGTGGGATCTTCATGCCTTCTCCCTCCATTTATCCAGCCAGCTCGGCCCTGACTCTTCTTTTTGCAGCTTGCGCTGCATGAGTTCTCTGAGCTTAGGCTCTTTGATGTCACGGATGAGCTTGCCATTGTCCGCCATGGAGATGGCGCCGGTCTCTTCGGAAACGATAAGCACCAAGGCATCGGTCACTTCTGTGAGGCCGATGCCCGCCCGGTGGCGGGTGCCCAGCTCCTTGCTGATGGTGCGGCTTTCCGATAAAGGCAGATAGCAGCTGGCCGCCAGGATCTTGTCGCCGTTTATGATGACCGCGCCGTCGTGCAGCGGCGTGTTGACGATAAAAATGTTGCCCAAAAGCTCGGCGGTCAGATAACCGTTGATCTTGATGCCCGTATCGATATATTCCGCCAGGCCGATATCCCGCTCGATAGCGATCAAAACGCCGGTCCTGCTTTTGGATGCCGCGACCAGACAGCGCACGATCTGGTCGATATTGCGCTCCGTCTCTGCCCGGTCCCGTTCGATGCGGGATCTGCGGCTCAAAAGCGAACTTTTGCCCAGCTGCTCCAATCCCCGTCTGAGCTCCGGCTGAAATACGATGGGGATGCCGATGATCAGCATGGTCTGCACCTGCAAAAGCAGCCAATTGACCGTCGTCAGGCCGATCTGTTCGGCAATGATGCTGATCACCAAAAGGACGATCAGCCCTTTGATCAGCTGGACGGCCCGCGTGCCCTTGAGCATGACCATGATCTTGTATGTAACGATAGCGATGATCCCGATATCCAATATATTGATGGGTTTAAATATTTCCAGCAATTCGCTAAGCACTGTTTCCCCCTCTTTCCTTCCACTAATAAATCTAATATATCAAAACGTCAAATATGATCATTCTTAACCGATGCTAATTGCGCCCAAACCCTTTTCAAAGCTATACGCTGTGTTATAATGGTACGTATCAGCAGGCTGCTTAGTTCGAGCTCGCGCTCGTGAGTCATTTCTTTTATCATTATAGCCTACATTGCTGTAATTCTACACTATTAAATTTACATTTACACGAAAAAAAGGGAGGGATTTTGTGAAAAAGTGGGTCATATCGATCACCTGCGCCTGTCTTGTGCTGGGACTATTGCTTTCCTTACAGATCAGGCTGCAAGATTCCGTCACCCTGGCCAGCACAGACGACAAAAACGATGTGCTGATCTCCCTGGTCAAAAACAACGAGGCCGAGATCGCCGATTACGAAACGACGCTGGCTGATCTCAGAAAACAATACGAGGAAATGACCGCCAAGTCCTCCAATAAAACCGAGGTCCAAGATCTGCAGAGCGAGCTGTCTGATCTTCAGGCCCGGGCAGGTCTCACTGCTGTAGAAGGCCCCGGCATCACTGTCACCTTGGATGACAACACTGTGGGCTTAGCCTCCTCTCCGCAAAATGACGCCAATAATTACATCATCCATTATCAATACATCTTACGCATCGTCAATGATCTCAAGAGCGGCGGCGCCGAAGCCATCAGCGTCAATGACCAGCGGCTGACGACCACCTCTGAGATCCGCTGCGTCGGCAATACCATCTTGGTCAATACCACCCGTCTGGCACCGCCCTTTGAGATCCGCGCCATCGGCGATGTCCTCTCATTGGAGGACGCCATCTTAAACAGCTGGCAGTTCGATACGCTCAAGCTGCTCAATTTCCCCGCCAGCTACAAGACCACCAGTCCTCAGGAACCGACGCTCTCCATCCCCGCCTATACCGGCTCCTTTTCACCCAAATATTTGTCGCCCGATCCGGCGGCAGCAAATCCTGACACGGAGGAGGAATAATCCATGTGGCTCATCCCTTTATTCGGACTTCTGGCCGGAGCGCTCATCGGCTCCATCGTTTCTTTCCAGATCCCCATCGTTTTCGCCAAATATCTGTCCGTCGCTGTGCTGGCCGCATTGGACTCTGTGCTCGGCGGTGTCCGCTGTGTCTTTGAAGACACCTTCAATGGTCTCATCCTGATGACCGGTTTCATCTCCAATGCGCTTTTGGCTGCGCTCTTGGCCTATCTGGGCGACCGCTTGGGCGTCGATCTCTATATGGCTGCGGTCTTCGTCTTCGGCGTGCGCATCTTCCAAAACCTCGCCACCATCCGCCATTATCTCTTAGCCAAGCTCATGAAAAACAACCACACCAAAGCTCAGCCCAAAGACTGAGCCCAGACTTTACGAAAGGAGGCCCAGGCCGATGAATAAAAAATGGCAGCTTTCCCTGACCATCACTTTTTTGCTTTTGGGGATCTTGATCTCCGCCCAGCTGCAGACCCAAAACCGCCTGGCCTCCAGTCTGTCTCAGCAATCCACCACTGATCTGACCATCATCGTCAAAAACCTCACCGAAAAACGGCAGTCTCTGGCACAGGCTATTGAAGAAATGGAGAGCAATATCGCCACCTACAAAGCCTCCTACGTGGACAATACAGAGCTCATCCACCAGCTGGATGCCGATATCAGCCGTTCGGAAATGGTCATCGGCGCTGTGCCCGTCCAGGGTCCCGGCATTTCTGTCGTCATCACCAAAAACAACGCCATGCTCTACCGTGACCTTTTGGACATCGTCAACGAGCTTTGGGCCGCAGGGGCTGAGGCCATCGCTATCAATGATCAGCGTGTCACCTTTAATTCCAACATCTACTACGCCGAGATCTCCCACGAGACCTACCTGACGCTGGACGGCGAACTCCTGCGCTATCCGCTGACCATCAGCGCCATCGGCGATCCTGATACGCTGGATAAGGGCCTATCATTGCCCGGCGGCATCCTCGACGTGGTGGCCACCCTAGGCGTGCATCCCAGCATCACCCACATGGAAGAGCTCCATCTGCCAGCGGCAGAGCAGTTGCCGGAACTGCGCAGCGGCAAACCCGTCAGGTCAGGGCGGTAAGAATGGCGTCGGCCTGACCGTGGTTTGACGCAGGGGAAAAAGCAACTTTTTCTGATAGACATGTCTCGGCCGCAGATCTCTTGCCTTCCTCTAAAAATCTTGACATGATCGTGCAGCTGCCCAAACAAAGGCAGCTGCACTTTTTTGCTTACTTTAGACAATGGCCGCAGCGTTCATTCACCGCCTGCTTTGAAATTGTAGATGGGCTTGATGATCTGGTCGATGGTGACCGTCTCGCCGATCTGGCTGACGATAGCGGACATCTCTTTGTAGGCCATCGGACATTCGTCCAGTGTGCCTGCGCCTACGGAAGTGGTGTAGATGCCCTGCATAGCTTTCTTGAACGCTGACACCGTGAAGCTGTTTTTCGCATCGCTGCGGCTCATCAGCCGGCCTGCGCCGTGGGGAGCGGAACGGTTCCATTCATCGTTGCCTAAACCCGTGCAGATGAGGCTGCCGTCGCGCATATTGATGGGGATCAAGAGCTGCTCGCCCAGGTCAGCCGAGACGGCACCCTTGCGCAGGATCATGGTCTCGGTATCGATATAATTATGGATGGTGGTGAAAGAATCTTCTGCATCCACCTTCATGGCGCGGAGGATCTCATCGGTCATGGCCTGTCTGCTCAGCGCGGCGAACTGCTGGACAATATGCATATCGTGCAGATAATCTGCCAGCGCCTCGCCGCAGAGATAAGCCAACGCCCGGTTAGCGCCCGCTTTTTCCGCTTCCGGCAGGAGACGGTAGGCTAACTCCTGATAATACTTGGCCACCTCTAATCCCAGATGGCGGCTGCCGGAATGGACGATCAAATACAGCGTCCCATCCTCCGCCTGATCCACCTCGATGAAATGATTGCCGCCGCCCAACGTGCCCAGGCTGTTGTACGCCCGATCCAGCTTGAGCTTGGCTTGCTTGGCGCAGCGCAGGGCGCTGAGATCGATCCGCTTGCTGTAGGCGTGGGCCTTGTCCCGAATGGCAAAACCCGCCGGGATCTTTTGGCTGATCACCTTATCCAGCCTGCCTAATTCCAAACGCTTGGCTTCCAGCCGCGTCGTCTCCATACCGCAGCCGATATCCACGCCCACCAGATTGGGCACTGCCTTGTCTGTGATGGTCATGGTGGTGCCAATGGTGCAGCCAGCGCCCGCGTGCACATCCGGCATGATGCGGATGCGGCTGTCCTTCACAAACGGCTGATTGCACAGCAAAACGATCTGACTCTGCGCGCTGGCTTCTAATTCTTCTGCGTAAACCACGGCTTGATTATATTTTCCTGCTAATATGATCATACTGCTTTCCCTCTTTTCCTCGCAAACGCCGCACCGGCGGCCGCGCTTTCTATCATTATCATTCGGCGGCGGACGGTCGGTTCCCTCTTCCTAGACGGCCGGGGCTGGCAAAAGTTGCACGCTTCTCCTCTCTCTCCTGCGTAAAATTTGCAGGAAGATGCACTTTTTTCTTAAAAATTGTTGAACCGACCGCTGATTTTAGGGTATGATAAGGAAAAACCGCTTCTTAGAAAGGAGGACGAGCGATGTCCAAGCTCGACAAAGACCACAAGATCAAGCGCAATTTGCTGCGCGTCCTCTTCAGCCGCATGATCTTAGTCGGCGTATCGCTGCTCATCCAGCTGGCTGTGCTGGTGACCGTCGTCGTCGAATTCGGCAATTACTTCGTCTATTTCTACATCTTCTGTCTGATCGTCAGCGTCGCCGTCTCCATGTGGCTGATCAATAACGACTACAACCCTGCCTACAAGATCGTCTGGCTGGTACTGATCCTGCTCTTCCCCATTTTCGGCGGCCTCTTTTACCTGATGTTCGGCGGCAACCGTTCCAATGCCGATATGCGCGCCAAAGAAAGCCGCATGGCCAAAAAGACCCAAGGCTCGCTCCACTGCACCCCGTCGGTCTATGCCGCGATCGCCGAAGAAAGCGCCGCAGCCGCCCGGCAGGCCAATTACCTGACCAACGCTGCCGGCTATCCCCTCTATCAGCACACTACCACCCGCTATTATTCCTTAGGAGAGCGTTTATTTTCCGATCTCATCCGCGATCTGGAAAATGCAGAGCATTATATCTTCCTCGAATATTTCATCGTTGAAGAAGGCATCATGTGGGATACCATTCTAGATATCCTGACCGAAAAAGCCCGCGCCGGCGTCGAAGTGCGCATGATCTACGATGATATCGGCTGCGTGCTCACCCTGCCCACCCATTACTACCGCCAGCTCAACGCCCTAGGCATCCAGTGCCGGGCGTTCAATCCCTTCATCCCCGTTCTCTCCGCCCGCCTCAACAACCGCGACCACCGCAAGATCCTGGTCATCGACGGCAAGATCGCCTACACCGGCGGCATCAACCTGGCTGACGAATACATCAACGCCTACGAAAAATACGGCCATTGGAAGGATACCGGCATTCGGCTGGAGGGTGAAGCCGTCTGGAGCTTCACCGTCATGTTCCTCACCTTCTGGGACTACCTCACCGAAAACGGCGCCGGCGACCAAGACTACGTGCCCTATCTGCCGCATATCTACCATCCCGATGATTTTCCCAGCGATGGCTACGTGCTGCCCTATGCGGACAGCCCGCTGGACACCCAGTCCACCGCCAAAAACGTCTATCTCCAGATCATCAACAACGCCACCCAATACGTCTACATCAA